>NZ_FPBW01000034.1:0-61159 GCF_900116795.1 Methylobacterium sp. UNCCL125
CATCCCGAAGGCGCACCGCCTCGCCACGGCCGAGTTCGCCACCCTCCGGCTGCGCCTCCTGAAGCTCGGAGCTCGCATCCGCGAGACCGCCAGCCGGGTTCGCCTCGCCTTCGCCGCCGCCTGCCCTGATGCTGACCTTCTGCGCCACCTCGCGACCGCGCTCGCCCCGGCGCCAGCCTGAACGACGGGGCAGCGACGCCCCGACGAACCCGTCCACATCCCTCCAGCGCTGACAAAACATTCCGGATCCACACGCGTCAGAACAGACGCGCGATCCCGCTCGCCATCAGCCTAAAAACCACCGCCGACAAAGCCCGATGAATAAGACGGGCTAAGCCCTGCATTCCGCGGACGTTGGTTCACCTGGCCGGCGATGGCCTTCGTTGCTCCCGTCCCAGTCCTCGTTGCTCTTCTCGGCTTGCGTCTGCGTAACGCCCTCGACCGGCGGGAGGAGGTCATGCCATTCCTCTGTGGCCTCGGCCTGTTCCTACTGTCCTATGTCGGGCTCGGCATCAGCCTGTTCCCGATGATCGTACCGCCCACGGTGACGATTTGGGATGCGGCCACCCACCCAAGCAGCCAGCTCTTCCTGATCGTCGGGACGGTCGTATTGCTGCCGATGATCCTCGGCTACACCGCCTATGTCTACTGGCTGTTCCGGGGGAAGGTCACCGCCGGTGCCCCGGGCTACCATTGAGGAGCCCCATCATGTCCGTTCCCGTTTCGATGCGTCGCCTCGGCTGGTTCGTGGCACTCTGGGCCGGCGGTATCGCCTGCCTCACTGCGGTCGCCCTCCCGCTGCGCTGGCTGCTCAAAGTCGTCTGACGCTACCAGTGTGTGCTCTGCTCAAGTTGTACGCCCGCTTTGAGCAGAGCAAAAACTTCACCCCTCTTTGGGGACATGCCGGGCTGGGAAAAATCGGCCCCTTTGAGCGGCATCCGATCAGGTTGTGTCGTATCCCTCTGATGCGAGGTCGTTGCAGCACTTACTTGGTTGGAAGCGTGTCGGCGCGCGTTTGATGGCCTCCCACAGATCTAGGGCGGTGTGAGCCGCCCTGGTGCGGCGAAGGCCTTTCTGCTTGGCGAAGGGCTGCTCGATTGATGGTGTGGATGGCCCCTGCGACCCGACCGGCTGGCTTCGGACCGGGCTAATTGAGAGGAGCAGCCAGGACCGCATGAGCTGGACATGAAGCAAGATCAAAAGACGGGTGCGGGGCAGGTGGTGCTGAAGCTGCGCCAGATCGAGGTTCAGACGGCGCAGTTCAAAAGTTTGGCGATAGCGTGCAGAGAGGCGGAGATCTCCGAGCAGAGCGACTCACGCTGGCGCAAGAAATACGGCGGCCTGCAGATCGACCAAGACCGTCGGATGAAGGATCTGAAGCGCGAGAACGCGCGATTGCGCCAGCTCGTGTCTGACTTGTTCCTGGAGAAGCAGGTGCTGGTGGACGTCGCCGCGGGAGCCGAAGGCCAGCGCCAGCAAAACTTATAGCCCCGGAGCGACGCCGGCAGGCAGTCGACGGCATTCGTGAGAAGTATGGTCTCTCAGAACGCCATGCCTGCCGGATCGTCGGCCAGCACCGGGGCACGCAACGCTACGTGCCGACGGTGCCGGCTGACGAGGATGCGCTGACCCTTTTTCGTCGATGACAGCATCCATGGCCGTCATGCAAGGGCTGCGATGAAGCCATCGGCCAACGTTGTGCCGGGCAGCGGGTATCGATGAGCCGCATACAATGTCTTACAGAGGTCGATGCCCTTCAGGGGCAATGCCACAAGCAACTCGGCACGAACCTCGTCCGTGACGGAGCTTGCCATCACAATCGAGATGCCAATGCCGGCCCGCACCGCGCGCTTGACCGCCTCTGTGCTTCCAAGCTGGTGGTGGATACCGAGGTTCGCCCCCGCCGCACCCAGGGCCTCTCGTAAGAGGCGTCCCGTCCCGCTGCCAGGTTCGCCCCCAAGGAGTGGACGGCCCACAAGGTCGCCTGGGGTTACGCTTTTCCAGGTCGACCATGGGTGGTCCGGTCCGACAATGACAATCAGCGGTTCGCGACGCCAAGCACGTGCGATCAGACCAGGCCGAGCCTCCCACCATTCAACCAACGCTAGGTCGATTTCACCGGCCTCCAACCGATCCATGACGTAGGGATTAGTCCCGATCTCGACCTGCGGGGACGTCGCATTGGTCGCTTGGTAGGCACGTAGCAGGTCGGCCAGGAGATAGGTGCCAACGTTGCCGGATGCACCGATAGCAAGACGGCCGCCATTGACGGCTTCCTCCGCGCGTCGGCTCAATCGTAGGAGCGCCTCTGCGTGGGGTAGTAGCGCTCTACCCTGGGGAGTGGGCCGGCATCCCGTGCCATGGCGCTCCACGAGGGGTGCCCGCAACGACGCCTCGAGTTTTTGCACTTGCTGCGAAACCGTGGACTGGGCCAATCCGAGGCGACGACTAGCTTCTTGAAAACTGCCTGTCGCGAGCACGGAAAGCCATGTCTCGACGTGGTGAAGGTTCAGCACAAGTATGCTTTCACAATGACGGAGCGTGCCCCTTGCGCTGCGTGCGCGGCTGCGATGGCCAATTTATCGCGTCCGGCGGCTCTTTGCCCTGAAGGACAGCCAACAAGTTGCGAGCCGCCGCTGCCTCGATTTCGCGACGCACCGCAACGACACCGGAACCGAGATGAGGCGTAAATAGAGTCCTGTCATGATCGGATAGAAGCCTCGGCTCGATGCTTCGCGGGCGATCGTCGAGGGCCCAATCCTCCATTTCGAATACGTCCGCGGCATAGCCGCCGATGCGTCCACCGGAAAGAGCGTCGGCAACC
The DNA here is from genome assembly GCF_900116795.1 of Methylobacterium sp. UNCCL125. Taxonomy (NCBI): domain Bacteria; kingdom Pseudomonadati; phylum Pseudomonadota; class Alphaproteobacteria; order Hyphomicrobiales; family Methylobacteriaceae; genus Methylobacterium; species Methylobacterium sp. UNCCL125. The sequence goes on from NZ_FPBW01000034.1 coordinate 2,825, forward strand.
GCAGCCTCGTCTGCCACCGAACCGCGACCGGCATTGACGATCCGTAACCAAGGCTGAGCCTTGGCGAGAGTCTCAGCGTTCAGCAGGTGACGAGTAGCAGGTGTCAGGGGAAGTGCCAGGATAAGCAGGTCTGATTGTGCAACGAGTGTCTCCCAAGCGACCCTCCTCAGACCGAGCGCGCGTTCTGCGTCCACGGGGAGCGTCGCGGCATCGAAGTACACGATCTCCCTGGCACCGAAGCCTCCGAGCCGACGCGCAATGGCTTGGCCGACCTTTCCCATGCCGGCAATGCCGATGACGCTGCCTGATAACCCCGCGCCGTAGAGGCTGGCGCGCCAGCCCTCGAATCCGGCGCGCACAGCCCGGTCTCCGATCAAAACATTTCGGCAAAGACCGATGGCCAGACCAACCGCCAGTTCCGCGGTCGGCTCAGTGAGCAGGTCCGGGACTGCGGTCAACCAGACCCCGGCGTCGGTGCAAGCGGTGACGTCGAAGTTGTCCCACCCCTTAAGGGCACACGACACAACCTTGAGCCGTGGGCAGGCCGCGAGGAAATCGGCGTCCACGCGATCCGTCATGAAGGTAAAGACCCCGTCGGCATCAGCGCAACGGCGCTTCACTTCCTCAGGCGGCCAGGGGTCCGGGCCTGGATTGACGTCGAGGCTGCAGAGCGGTTCCAGGAGGGCCTCTGTCTCGGGGAAGACAGGGTTCGTGACGACGACCTTGGCGCGCATGCAATCTCTCACTTAAGCCGGCGGCGCAGCAGTCCGCCCAACGCATCGACGAGGGTAACGGCGCCCAGGATGCACAGCATGATCGCTGCGACCTGATCGTACTGAAGGAGCCTTAGCGAGGCGATGAGTTCAAAACCGATGCCGCCCGCCCCAACGACGCCGAGCACAGTCGATGCTCGGAAATTGTATTCCCATCGATACAAGGTGGTGTCCGTCAGCTGCGGCAGGACCTGTGGCAGCACAGCATGCGTCACGACCTGGAAAGGTGAGGCACCTGCCGCTCTCGCGGCCTCGATGGGCTTCGGATCGGCGTGCTCGATGGCCTCGGCGAAGAACTTGCCGACCATGCCAACGGAATGCAGGCCGAGAGCAAGCACGCCCGGTAGGGCCCCGAACCCGACGGCGGCCACGAAGAAGATGCCCATGATGAGCTCCGGGACGGACCGGAGCGCATTAAGCGCGATGCGCGTCGCACGAAACACCAGAGGATGAGGACTGGTGTTCGGAGCCGCGAGCAGCCCAAGCGGTAGTGAAAGCGTAACGGCGAGAGCCGTCCCAGCGACGCTCATGGCGAAGGTATCAACGATGGGGGACAGCCACGACCGCCAGCGTGTGAAATCAGGTGGCGTCATCTCGTCGACGAGCTGCGCAAGGGCGGGCACACCCTCCGCCAGACGCACGGGATCCAGCAGCCCGACCTTCCAGAGGCATGCAAGGATCCCGAGAGCGATCGGTAGGACGAGGATCTGCCGCCGTAGCGCCGTTGATCGGGCCTGATCGAGCAGGACGTCGTAGACCGCAGAAGGGGCCGGGAACGACGTAGGAAGGCGTGATTGGGGCATGCCGCTAGCCCTTGACCTTGGTAAGGTCGATGTTGAGGAGCTTGGCGGTCTCGCGCAGGACGTCGTAGTCCGCATCCGTGATCGGGCCGAAGGCCTCGGCCTTGAAGGGCTTCAGGATCGCCGGATCCTTCATCTCAAGGAAAGCAGACTTGATCTTGTCCTTCAACGCCGGCGTGAGGTCGCCGCGCAGGGTCCACGGATAATTCGGGATCGGCCGGCTCTCGGCGACGACCTTCACCTTAGAGGAATCGATGAGCTTCCTTTCGACGAGCGTCTCGAAGATGGTCCGACTGATCCCCCCAGCCTGGACATTGCCGGCCTCCACTGCGCGAGCCACAGCATCGTGTGTGCCAAGGTGCTGGAACTTGAAATCCTCCCCGGCTTCGAGGCCAAGGTTCTTGAGCAGGCCCCGCGGGATCAGGTGACTTGACGTCGAGGCCGGATCGCCGAAACCGACCGTCTTCCCTCGTACGTCCTCGGCCTTTGCAATGCCGGCATTGACGTTCGCGATAAGGTAGCTCGTGTAGGTCGGCTTCCCCCCTGAGACCAGGGCAGCGAACGGCTCGATCCCTGGCGAACGGCTTTTGGCCAGCACGTAGGACAATGGGCCAAAGTACCCAAGGTCGATGCGCTTGAACCGCATTGCCTCGATCATGGACGAGTAGTCTGTGGTGACGACAAGCTCGATCCGCTTACCAAGCCTTTCTTCCAGGTAAGACTTCAGACCCTGATTGTTCTGAATGATGGTTGAGGCGCTCTCATCGGGCAGCAGCGCGACTTTGAGAGTGTCGGGATCGGCGCCCTGCGAGAGCGACGGTCCGGTTCGCAGCAGAGCGCCCAGCACAAAGCCGGCACCGAGGGTACGTCTTGAAATCATGGGTTGGTTTCCTTTAGGCGGGCTGGGCGGCGTAGGACGGCTCACGGCGGGGCCGCACTCGTTCGTCTTCGACGGCCCTTGGGGCGTCGGTCCGTGATCCGTAGATCCGCTCAAGGCTCGCCTCGCAGAGCTGATCGGGTGTTCCATCGAACACGACGGCCCCAGCCTGGAGACCGATGACGCGATCTGCGAAGCCGCGCGCCAAGTCGACTTGGTGCAGGCTTACTACGGCCGTGATGCCATCGGCCTTGCAGATCGTTCGCAGGAGATCGAGGACGCGTGCCGCGGTGGCCGGGTCGAGGCTTGCTACCGGCTCGTCGGCAAGGATCAGCCGAGGTTGCTGAGCCACAGCCCGCGCGATGCCGACACGTTGCTGCTGCCCGCCCGAAAGCTGGTCAACTCGGGTTAAGGCCCGGTCGAGCAAACCGACCCGTTCGAGTGCCTCCAGGGCGATGCGCCGATCTGCAAGGGGAAGCGGAAGCAATGAGCGAAGGGCCGAGTGATGACCGAGCCGGCCAACGAGGACGTTGGCCAGAGCAGTCAAGCGGCCAATAAGATGGTGATGCTGGAACACCATGCCTGTTGCAGCCCGATGCCGGCGCAAAGTTACGCTTCCGGAGTGGATGTCGCCATGAGCCGTCGACACGACCTGCCCGTTCGTTGGCCGGACCAGACCGTTCAGGCACCGCAACAGCGTGGACTTGCCCGCACCCGACGGACCGAGAAGCACAGAGAACTCGCCCTGGTCGAACGTTAACGACGTCGGATTCAGAGTCTGTCCGGCATCATGATGTTTTCTGACAGAGCTTTCGGGTCATGAGGCGGATGGAGGCCAAGAGGACGAACGCTCGTCCTTTCCGGCTTTTGCATTCCCAATCTTTTGCGAGACGGCGGCAGCGGTTAAGCCAGCCGATCGTTCGCTCGACGATCCAACGCTTGGGCAGTACGGCGAAGCCTTTAGCCTGATCGGAGCGCCTGACGATCTCGACCGTGAGGGTGCGGCAGACCTTGCGAAGGCCATCTTGGAAGGCCGGTCCCTGATAGCCGCCGTCAGCGAAGAGCTTGAGCAGGAACGGGTAGAGGCCAAACAGCGTGGCCATCACCAGCACGCCGCCATCCCGATCCTGAATGTCGGCGGGATGGACGAGCGCGTGCATCAGCAGGCCCTGCGTGTCGACCAGGATGTGGCGCTTCTTGCCCCTGATCTTCTTGCCCGCATCGTAGCCGGGCGGGTCGATCGAGCGCCCCCCTTTTCCGCGCCCTTCACGCTCTGGCTGTCGATGATGGCCACCGTCGGGCTGGCCTCCCGATCCATTCGTTCCCGGCAGGCGACGTAGAGCGTGTGATGGATCCGCTCCAGCGTGCCGTCATAGTCCCACAGGTCAAAGTAATCGTGCACCGTCGAGCGCGCCGCCAGATCCTTTGGGATCGCCCGCCATTGGCAGCCGGTGCTCAGCACGTACAGCAGGCCGTTCACCACCGCCCGCATGTCGACGCTGCGCTTGCCGCCGCCGCGCTTGGCTGGAGGGATCAGGGGCTCGATCAGCGCCCACTCGTCATCCGTCAGATCGCTCGGATACCGAAGCTCGCTTCGATCGTAGCGGGCCCGGTTCTCGGTCGTCCACATCGGCAGCCTCCACACAGGCCGCCTTAAATCACAAACCCCTCACATCACTCAATATGTCGCCGGACAGACACTCAGATCCGGTATCGGAAATGGTCGGGGCCGGGCTTGCTCGACGAGGAACGCGGCGATGTCTGCCAGCAGGTGGCAGTCAGCTCCCGAGATTACGAGCACGGCACCCGATACCCAGGCCAGGAACGGCTGCAGCAGGAGTTCCGTGAGGTAGGCATGAGTCGCACCGATGCTAGCGCGCTGCAGGCTGCGCGGACTGTCGCCGTCGATCCAAACATGCGGCGCACTGAGATCATCCAGCGTAGCCAAGGACTGCTCGGAATAGCTCCCCAGAAAGTCCACCGCCTTCACGAGCCCGACTGCGTCGTCGTATAACTCGGCCCACGTCTCTCTCGGGAGAGCCATGCCGGGCGCGAAACTGGGATCCTGGCGGAGAAGCGCGGCTTGGCTCTCCTCGATCCCGTCGTCAAAGGTATACCAATCCGGTGCCGTCACGACAGTGCTGCTGAGAGCGGCAAGTGTCGCAGCCCGACGGAAGAGGTGCCGATCCTTTTCGGGCTGTGCGTCGTTGGAACGTGTGTCCGGAATGTGATCCTGCCCCTGTGCGCCGCAAGCGAGCGCATTTGCGTATACGCGGTCGAACTGCCCAGCTAGAACGATATTCATCCCAGTACGCCTCGTGAATCCAAATCGCTTTATTCTGTGTGTGACTGCTCGGCGCACCAGGCGCACCACGCGTGGTGAACCGAGAGCGGTACGACCGGAACCTTGACCCAGACGACGAAGTCGCCAGGCAGGATTGTCTCTTGCAGCTTGATTAAACCGCGCCTCTCGAGCGCCGCGAGCGTCGCAGGCGCGTGGCCCTGATCAGCACCGGTGGCGATCCGCTCGAACGCTTCGATCTGAATTCGCGTACAACCTTTCTCGGCCGCGGGATACCGAGCTTTTGTAGACATGATCTTGCTCCTCACAGGAGGCATACAGATGACTTCAGCACGTCCCTCATCGAAGACGGCAGCGAAGTTTAGCTATGCTGCGGTTTAAGCGATTCGAACAAGCTCTGCTTGCAGCGGCGATCAGTCGTTTATCTGCCGCGGATGTCCTGCTTCGTAGCCAGTTTCCTGCACACCGTTCGTCGGCTGGCTGAGACCGCAGCCGCGACGATGATTCTCGCAAGCCTGCTCTGCGGCATCGGGCCTCTCGGCCGATGCGCTACAGATGGTCAAGGAAGGCGACGAGCAGCGCACGAACGGCATCGCGCGTGACCTCTGGATAGGCGAGCGGCGTTTCGTCGTGAAACGAAAGAGGCGCAGTTGCGACCTCGTCCAATTCCACATGGGTCCGCACGGCTTGGATCTGCGCACACCCATAATAGGCGACAAAGGCAGGCGGCCAGAGCCAGTCGACGGTCGCGATCCGGGGCGGACGGCGACTGCAGTAGAAGCGGATGCCCGGTGTGGCGAATGGCGCCAAACGGTCGAGATCGTCGTCGCGGACGACAGAGACGTGCCATCCGCGCTGCATTACCTTATCGGCAACCTCGCGCATCGCAGGTTCGATCACCGTGCGCGTCAGGACATCGAAGCGTGCGGCCTCTGATGCCAGCGCGGCAGACAGGCTAGGATCGGTGTCCGCGACGTAGTCCAGAAAGCGCTGTTGTCGCGCTCGTGCGGCGGTGCGCCCGGCCATCAGGACCTCTTCAAACGGCCAAGCGTCTTCGTGAGCGTCGTGCTCATCTTTGGATTTGGTCATGATTTCGATGTCCTTTAGGGTTTTAGTTTTGAACGACAGGCTTTAATCGCATTGATGAGCTCTATTTCCCTTGAAGTGTCTCTCGTCGGCTTGATCGGTCGCACAATCACTGACGGGCCACGTCGACTTGCGGAAAATATAAATCACTTCCGCCGAGCTATTTGGCCAAGCGGCGTTGATCTCGCGAAGGTCTGCGGTGTTCCACGCCGCTTCCGGTCGTCGGCGCGCCGATCTTGGCCCAACTGCGCCGCACGCCATCAGCCCAAGCTCCGTGCGCTCGAGAGCACGATAATGTGCATCTTCGGTTTGGACGGCTTTCGGTTCACCCATTTGAAGGGATCGATCTCGACGGCGTCGAGGTCGACGGTGTCGATGGTCCGGACGCGGGCCGACGTGAGCGTGATGTCGGCCGGCGCCTCACGGATGCGCGAGCTGTTCCTGCGGGCTTCTTCCAAGGCCGCTCTCAGCAAAATCCCGACGTTGACCGTTCGACTCTCCGAGAGGCGGCTCAGCCGGTGCTGATATGTTCGAATCGCGGAGTCCTCTAACATCGCGTTGAGATCGTTGTAGTCGCCCGGCTCGAGGTTGGCGATGACGCCGGACGTCTTGCTATCAGATGATTTCATTTTGCGAAGGTCGGGGATGCCGTATGGCAAGGCGATGCCATTGGCGATCACGCAGTTCAGTAATTCGACGAGGACCTGCCGGTCGCAGTCCGCCAATACGAGCGTCGCGCCGGTTTGCCATGCATGTAGGACGTTGAACAAGATGCCCTCGACATGATGAATTAGATTCGCCTCGTGCGGATCACCGGGGGCGCGCAGGCGCATCATCTCCGCCGTCGCGTCAGAAAAGGCCTCTGCTGCCACCGAAATCTTCGCCAGGCGCAGCGCGTCGTCTTCGAGCTCCGCTCGAAGGATCGAGTCGTAGAGCCGACCGTCTTCGCCACGATGGGAGACGATGGTCTCGCCGGGCGGCGAACGATCCAGATGGCGTACGAGGGCGGAACTCAGAGCCACCGCCATCGCGGAGCGATGAAAAAACGACCTGTACGCATCGAACGCATCCGCGTGCGGCGAACCCGCGCGCGTCAGCGGCGGACGGAAGCGGTCCGGCTTCCCTCCGAGTAAATAAGCCCGGTCGAGATGGCCGGCGAACATGAGATTCATTGGGGGCTCACAGCGAATGTCGAAGGTTGTTGACAGACTTAAGTAAGTAACGCAATCGATGTTGCGCACATTCATCTAGAAAGTTCAGATTTAGACAGCACGACTAATGTCTAAAGCTCGAATGTCCGGCCGAACGACGGCGTTCATTCGCTCGACGATTTATCTGCGTGGATATCGCAGGAGATATGCACCGAACAGGCGATGACGAGAGCCGTTGCGGTGGCACCGTCCTCAGCAGCGAGATCGTCGCCAGGCGCCTGGAGACAGAGGCAGCTCCCGCACTTCGCTCTTTGCGCGCTCCTTGGCGGAGCTTCGCGCAATCCGGCCGTTGGCGCTCGGCCTCTAGGAAGCCTCTATATCGCCGAGAGACGCCACTTTGAGGCCCTCACCCTGCTTTCGCTCCGATGGCAGATGAAAGAGTACGGTGTTCTCGCCAGTCGCCACACCGGTCGTGTCGCCCCGACTGCACTCCTGGGCCGCCGGCCCTGGCTCTCGGATAAGATCGTCACTCATGGGGTTCTCGTCGGAGTTTGGAACTGCTCCCGACTTAAATTCTGCGGTGAATAAAGCGATTCACGCAAACCCGGGCGTAAAGACCGAAATATTTTCTTTTTTCCCGAGAGATGCTTTGGTGTGCGGTCGACGTTGCGACCTGCACCATCTGAACTCGGCTCGTTCCGCGCTTTCAGGAGACGAACATCGATCCTCACCCACAAAGATGTGCTCGGGGCGGCGCTCAATTGGGTTAATGGCCGGACCTGCGCCGTCCGCGTTTGACGGGTAGCCGATCAACTTCATGAGAGTCGGGGCGACGCGGGTTCCCGGCTCCAACGCAAGGTTGCGAGGCCCGGAAACCCGGCCGAGGTCCTGGCGCAGGTTCGGCTGTTCAGCCAGCATCCTGCGCCCACCCGGCTTTGCCGGGTTGGTCGTCGAAGCGGACTGAGCGGCTGGATTGGTCCAGGTCGGTGACGGTACGGCGCGACCCGCGCCGGATCGGCCTCCAAAACGGTCGGATTACGCGCACCCTCTAGGCGACGGTCTCTACATACGTCGCTCGCTCCGGTGATCTGGTCCTTTATTGGGTTGTGCGAAGCGGGTGGTCCTAGAGATGCACAGCCTTTGATCGCACGCCATGTGGATCGGGCCGCGGAGGAGTTAAACCACATCGCGATCTCCTTCATGGTAGATGCAAAGAACAACTCAGCTTTAGACCTAAGTCAATGACGATACGCCGTTCATACGTGGTGGCAGGCTCGAACTGGACATTCTTTTATCTTGAGATTTACTCGGAAACTCCTCAGAAATGACCTAGATCTGGCGAGAACTGGCGAAGATGATGCAAGAAGGGCTCAAGAAACGACAACGCCCAGTTTCGCCGGACTTATGGCCACTAGACTGGGCCGATTTGACGCAGCAGCACGTGGACTAGCGGTGCCGCGCCGGAGGCGGAAGCGAGCAATCCCGCCGAACTAAGCTGAGGTCACGGGATTGAGCGAGAGGAGGGCTCAACGGTTCTTCGACACTCGAGGTTGATGATCCCATAAATGGTTTAGCAGAGGACCGTCGCCTTTAGGCGAAGGGGGAATGCGGCTCGGCGATTGCTCCTGAGAACAGATCGGGTACGATCTGCCTGTGGCGTTGAGATCGTACAAAGACCGGCTCCGGCCCAATCGCGCGCAGGCCGCGGCGCTCGACGCCATGCTGCGGGACTTCTGCAGCCTGTACAACGCTGGGCTTCAGCAGCGCATTGAGGCGTTCCGCCGTCGACGTGTCAGCCTGGGCTACGCGCCGCAGGCAAACGAACTCAAGGCCTGCCGCACCGCCGATCCCGAAGGTCTCGGACGCTGATCGTTCACCGCCCTCCAGCAGGTGCTGCGACGGCCCCACCAGGCCTACGCCGCCTTCTTCAAGCGCGGGCACGGGTTCCCGCGCTTTCGCGCCGCCGCCCGCTACCACGCCGCCACGTTCCGCTCCGGTGACGGGCTGACCCTGAGGAAGGATCGCCACCTCGGCGTGGTCGGCGTGCCGGGCGGGATCAAAGCCGTGTGGCATCGGGACCTGCCCGAAGACGCGACGCTTGCCACCGCGATCCTCACGCGCCAGCAGGGCAAGTGGTACGTGGTGTTCTCGGTCGAGGCCGCCTTCGCCGAGACCTGCGCGACCGGAACCGTGTGTATCGATCTCGGGCTGAACAGCCTCGTCGCGACCAGTGATGGGGAGACCATCTCGGTTCCCCGCTACGCCCGCCAAGCCCACAAGGCCCAGCGCAGGCGACAGCGCCAACTCGCCCGATGCAAGATCGGGTCGAAACGTCGACTGAAGGCCAAGGCCCGCCTCGCGGCAGCATCGGCGAAGATCGCGCGCCAGCGCCGCGATCACTTGCACAAGCTTTTGCGAGCCCTGGTGTCGCGGTAACATGGCGTTGCATTCGAGGATCTCAATCTCACCGGGCTCAAGAAAGGTATGCTGGCCCGGTCCGTTCATGATGCCGCGTGGAGCACGCTCGTCCAGTTCGTCCGGTTCAAGGCTGCAAGCGCCGGAGCCGAGGTCGTCCTGGTCGATCCGCGCGGCACATCGCAGACGTGCCCGTCATGCGGCGCGATCGGGCCGAAGGCGCTCAAGGAACGCCAGCACCGCTGCACCTGTGGCTGTGTCTTGGATCGTGACGTTGCTGCGGCCAAGATCGTGCATCGGCGGGCCTTCGGATAAGGCCGGGACATCCTGCCTTCAGGACTTAAGCGGGCGGGTTGCCGCGGAGCTGTCCTGAGAAGCCGCCTGCTTCAGCAGGCGGGGTTGTCACTTGGTGCCGGCTAGTTCGAACATCGGTGTCGCGCTCGATCGCGGTTCAGTGCGCAATCCGAATCGTCAAAACTACAGCGCGCGTGCTTCTGTCATGCCTGGAGCGGCACAACTGCCGGAACAGCCAAAAGGCAGAGACGTTCTTGGCCCACGCACCACCTTTTCAAGGAGCGTGCAGGGAGATGACCATGCCAAGCAAGTTTTTCATTTTAAGCATCCTAGTTGGTTGCGCGCTCGGAATAAGTTTTGACGCCATCGCTCAAAATACAATTGGTTCTTCATCAAATTCTACATCGACACCGAGTGGCTCATCCGCGAATTCGACGGGCGCGAGTGCGAATACCTCAGATAAATCCGGCTCCGGCGACGAAGGAAAAGATAGATTGAGCCCTGGAAAGCCGAATACCAACCCGAGTCAGCCCGGGTGGACTTCCGGTAGTCAGCCAGATAGCAGAAAAGATTAAGGCCGCTTCTCACCACGAGGACGGACACCTTTCGTATTTGGGAACTAGCGAATGGTGTGGTCTGTCCGGCATGACGTCCGGAGCTCTGATGACCGGCACCCGGCAACGGCAATCCCGTTACGGGGTGCTCTTCGCCTCTCGAGAACCCGGACTACGCGTGTGTTTGTGTGCGGGGCCTGCGCGACCTGCGAACGGTGCTTGGACTCTCAAGTCTCCAGTTCTGCGTGTCCGGGAGCGCCTCGCGCTCTGAACCAGCGGCCGCCGAAGCGCGCTCTGCGCACGACACCGCGATGCGACTAGAGCCGCGTCCCGTTCGGTCGCGATCGGATCTCGCTCTCAGGCCATGTCGTGACGCGCACGCATGCACCGAACTGGTCTCTACTTCGGCGGCGAGCGGTGTAGGGCCGCCAGGAGCGAGAATGGCGCGATGCGGTCCGAACTTGGTCGAGTTGGCGGCTCCACTGCTCAGCGAACCGCAGTTGAGCCCCGCCTCAATGCATCGTGACCAGGAAAGCTGGAACGTTGCACCGCCTCGAATCGCATGCTTGAAGCTGTGCTACCGCCTTCCGATAGGGCCGACGCAACGATCCTGGAAGCCCCTTCCCGTAGGAAGGGAAAGCTTCCGGTGATAGGTAGCGATTTTTCGAGCCGCTCAGAAAGCCAGATGCCTGACCTCGTCCAGGGTGCCCCCTCTGCCGTCCTCGAGCAGGGCGTGTTTCTGGACCATCATGCTACGACCCCGCTGGACGGTCGCGTGTTGGAAGCCATGCTGCCCTACTATGGCGCGCAGTTCGGCAACCCTCACTCCATAGGATACGCGCGTGCGGAAATGTCCCGCGTTGCGGTCGAGAAGGCGCGCTGGCAGGTGGCGCAGTTGATCGGAGCAGAGCCGGAGGACATCATCTTCACCGCGGGTGCGACAGAGGCCTGCAACCTGGCACTGCGCGGATTGTTCGAGCCGCGGGAGAAGGCCGCGAAGGGCAGGCCTGTCCCCCGCCTTCTGTACAGCGCAATTGAGCACAGCTGCGTGCGGGAAACGGCCCATGCGCTTCAGGCGGAGGGGGTCAAGGCTCTCGAACTCCCAGTCGACGCGGACGGTTTGATCGACCTCGATGTGGTCGAGGATAGGCTTGCCTGCGGTGCGATCGTCACCTCGGTGATGGCGGCGAACAACGAGGTCGGGACACTGCAGCCTCTCTCGGATCTGGCCGCGCTCTGTCACCTTCATGGCTGTTTTTTCCACACGGATGCGGCTCAAGCTGTCGGCAAGGTGCCGCTCGACGTCCGGGCGACCGGTATCGATCTGCTCAGCCTATCCGGCCACAAGCTGTACGGTCCGCAGGGCATAGGCGCCCTCTACTGCAGCGCGGGCGCTCGCAGGCGCCTCAGACCTGTCATTTTCGGGGGCGGACAGGAGCGCGGCCTACGGCCGGGGACGTTGCCGCTCGCGCTCTGCGTTGGGCTCGGTGAAGCCTGCCGCATCGCGGCCCAGGAGATGGCCGCCGAGGCCCGACGACTGGGCCATCTGCGCGATGCCCTGTTGAAACGTTTACGCCACGCGATACCCGAACTGACCGTCAATGGTACCCTCGACCAGCGTCTGCCCGGAAACCTGAATGTCAGCCTTCCCGGCGTCGAGGCCGACGCACTCGTGTTGGCGCTCGGCGACGTGGCCATCTCGACGGGGTCGGCCTGCGCGTCGGGCGCTCTCGCGCCTTCGCATGTGCTCAGGTGCGCTCTCGTCGATCTTCGAGAGAACGTCCTTTAAGATGCGGTCCGCGAGGACGTCGGCATCAGCGCCCTGCGTCGCCACCGTCTTTTGTGCTTGCTCGATACGCTTCAGCGTGTCGCGCAGATGGCTGTATTTGAACACCGTCGTGATCGCGATTGTCGCGCGCTTCGAGCGGGCGTCGTACGCATTCTTGATGAGTTCATAGAGCGCTGTCGCGTCCGAGCTGATCAGCTCGGCGCCGAGTTCGAGTATCGTCCGCGCGGCGACCCTAAATGCCACAGCCGACCGCCATCGTTGCGAAGTGCTCGAGGGGCTGGGCTAGATGGCGCCGGGTCGGCGGTCTCGAGACGCGCGGTGGCGCGGCGCGCGATCGACTGTCCAGCCGCGCGGCGAAGGCAGAGAGATCAAGGACGGTCCGCGCCATGAGCGTTGTCCGTTGGGGTTGTGAGCGTCCTACGCCGGCACGGCAGACGGCGTCGGCTGGTGGGCGTACACAATCAGAGGTTACAAGGGAGTAAGCGAGGTGGCGCGGGAGCCTGCAACCTTTGATATGTGTGGCTCTAGGCGGTTTGGGGACGTTGCCCGTCGACGGCCGCATGCGGCGCGGAGCTGATGCGGCCGGCGCGCTGCCGATCTCATCGCCGTTCGTGTTCCGAAGCCGAATGGCTGCGTATTACGGACGAGGCTGAGGAGCACGATGGCCTGACCATAAGGCTGCTCCGTCCTGCATCAGGTGAGGCAACGCCGGCAGTGCTGTTCCTGACGCGCCGGCTCCCGGCCGCGGGATTGCGAGCGAGCCGCACTGGGCGTACCGGCTACAAAGAGGATCGAGATGTTTCACGTGCGGCGTTCCGCTCCAAGATCCGCCTGTCGCTTGACGGACAGGTCGCGAACGTCGGCACCAATGCCGCCGACGTATCGCTCAGGTTCTACACGAGCCCCGCGATCTCGGCTTTCAAATTGCGGCAGTTCTTTCCGGATTGGGATCTATTCGAGGCTCGCTGATTAGGTTGAGGCGGCGGATGTCGCAGAATTGTGACGCCCGTATCGGCGTCGGTCCTCAATCATGCTAGGCGGACCGCTGGTCCGAAGCGCCATTCCTGCGAGGCGGCGCCGAAAGAGTCTACTTCTGGAAAATGGTGCCGGTAATCTGAAAGACACCTCCGCCCGGCGCGTGCCATAGCCCAGCGCGGTCACAGACTGGGTCACACGCGCGCCCTGAGCGATCCCTCGGGGTTTTTGATCCTGCGCATAACGTGATTGATCAAAGGCGCCGCGCTGGTGAGCTGGGATTGTGCGGCTTCACAGATCCCTAGTGTAGCAGAATGGTCGAGTACCTCGTTCAACCCCTCATTGAGCGCCGTCCTGCGACGTCTGGTGAAGATCTATCTCGGAAGCCTGAGCTCTCACCACTGCGAGTTCCGGCTTTCGCGGCGATCAATGTCTTGCTCGTGGTCACTTATGCTGCGATGAAGGCTGAAGATACTCGGCAAATACGCCGATTTACGGTAGACGCATAATGATTTCGTAATATTTCTCTGTAAGCGTGAAGCCGTCAGAGGACTGAGGGGCCCTACGTTCGAGAAGGGCTACGCGATGCGTTATGATACGCACACGGGAGAAAGCCGCAGTGGCTTGCCTTGACAAGGAGGTGGCCTGTCGTAGCGCGATCCCGCACGAACGGGATGCCGGCGGATCCGGCGTGCGATTCACTTACCTCCACCACTTCGCGACCAAACTCGTCCATGCGCTGGTCGTGGGCGTGCGACTGATTGCTGGCGGTCGCTTTGGCTCCGCAGTGATTGCCTACGGCCCTGAAGTAACATTGCGACGCCGCCGGTCGGCAGCCGGTCGCGAACTTCCGGATTGCAGCGGCAGTGGGCTCCTCACTCAAGACGCCGAGTTCGAGGACGGGTCTGTCAACGCGCACCCGGCATCGAGAACGCCATATGGCCGGTTCAGGGCCGAACTGTGCGAGCGCGAAGCTTCAGGAACAAGTCTCGCGCCTTTCGGAGAAGGCAGTGACATAGCCGGTCCCGCGCCGATGGACCGGCCGCCGGTCCACGGGAGTACCGCATTCGTGCATGCGGTTCTGGAGAACATGGACCAGGGCATACTTATGCTGTGTCCGAACAATCGGGTTCTTTTACAGAACCGCCGCGCCCGCGAGCTGCTGGGTCCTTCCCCCGACGAGCTGCGGGACGGGGAGCCGTTTGACGAGATTCGCTGGCCGCAATTTCACCGCGACGATCGTTCGGGCAATCGTGAGCATCGGAGGGCAGTTGGGCACCTCCATCACGGCCGAAGGCGTGGAGACCGAGGAACAGCTCGTCCGCGTGCGGCAGGAACGCTGCACCGAGGTTCAGGGCTTTCTGTACGGTCAGCCACTGCCAGCGGCCTCGGCATTGAACTTCATTCAGAGCCACACGCCATTTGCGGCCGAAGCAGCCTCGGGGTTCTTCACCGCGGCATGATGACAAAGGTGTCCCACAATGCTCGCTTCTCGGATCTAGCCTTCATGACGGCAACGTAGGGCTTAGGAAAACAGATTAGATCGACGTATTTCCGATGAAACGCAAACGATGCGTATATTTATTAAGAAATTCGGCCAACTATAAGGCGATGCTCCATGGGGAAATAAACATGTTTAGAAGACGCTCCACGAGTGATGAGTTGTTGGATGTGCTTGGCCGCCATGCGGGCATCGGCCTTTGGGATGCCATTCTTCACGACGGCGATCCGATGCACCCCAAGAGCCGCTGGACCTGGTCCGAAGAGTTTCGTCGTCTCGTCGGATTTGCCGCGAAGAGTGATTTCCCCGACGTCGTACATTCATGGTCCGATCGGTTGCACCCGGACGATGCCGCCAGAGTCTTCGAGGCGTTCGGCGCGGCGCTGACCAATATCGAGAACAAGGGCGCGTACGACATCAACTACCGGCTGAAACTTCGCAATGGTGACTATCGCTGGTTCCGCGCCACCGGTGGAGTCGTGCATAATGCGACTGGCAAGGCCGTCCGCGCTTGCGGGTCTCTCGTCGATATCCACGTGGCGATCGAAGCCGCGGCGTCAAGCCAGTCCCGGACGCAACACATCGATCACTTGGTTGCCGCGTTCGACCGAGACGCCTCGGGTGTCCTCGCCGGCTTATCCGCTGCGGCGACGGCGATGGATGCCATCGCTCGAGCTATGGCGGTGGTGGCCGACCGGACGAACCGCCGGTCGATCGAGGTCGCCGGTGCAGCCGAGCAAACTTCGGGCAACGTCGAGACCGTCGCTGCCGCGACGGAGGAGCTGACCGCGAGCGTGGCGGAACTGTCCGCCAGGGCCGCGCGATCGGAGGAAATGGCGCGCGAGGCGTCGGAGAAGGCCACGCAGACCGACGCTCGGGTCCAGACGCTTTCGAAGGCCGCGGACAGGATCGGCGCTGTGGTCGGGATGATCAACGCTCTAGCGGCCCAAACCAATCTCCTGGCCCTGAACGCCACCATCGAGGCGGCTCGGGCCGGGGAGGCTGGCCGGGGCTTTGCGATCGTTGCTGCAGAGGTGAAGGGCCTCGCGGCTCAGACCACGCGGGCTACCGAGGAGATCGCGATACAAGTCGATGAGATCCGGCAAGCGACCCATTCGACCGTAGGTGGGATCGCCGAGATCGGGGAGGCGATCATGACCCTCAGCGATATGGCCTCGAGCATCAGGCGCGCGATGCAGGAACAGGGAGCAGCGACAGGCGAGATCGCGCGCAGTGTCTGCGAGGCGGCCGACGGCTCTAAGACGGTGTCGCAGAATATTTTCGATGTGCGACACGGAGCCAATGAGACGGAACGGGCGGCGGAGGACGTCCTGAACGCCTCCCGAGACGTGCTGGAGCGCTCTAGCCAACTGGGCACATCGATCTCGGATTTTCTGCGTTCCGTCAAAGCAGCCTGAGGAGGCTTGGACGCGCGTGGAGGTGCGTCCCCGGGAAGCGCAGGCGCTGTGAAGTCGCGTCTCCTGTGCGCCCCGGAACGCCGGGGGCACAGAAGAACGGTTTCCTCAAAGATCCCTGCGATCCAGAACTCGCGGCTTCGGACCGCCGGTCGCCCAGTCGAGCAGCTCCACCGTGTGGACGATCGGGATGCCGGTGCCCTTCCCGATCTGGGTGGCGCAGCCGATATTGCCGGTGGCGATCACGTCGGGGCGCACGCGCTCGATATTGGCGACCTTGCGGGCGCGCAGCTTCGCGGCGAGCTCCGGCTGCAGGATGTTGTAGGTCCCCGCCGAGCCGCAGCAGATATGCCCCTCCGGCACGTCCTTCACGGTGAAGCCGGCGCGCTTGAGCAGGGCCTTGGGCTCCGTCCGGATGCCCTGTCCATGCTGCATCGAGCAGGCCGAGTGGTAGGCCACCACGAGGTCGCTCGCGTCCGTGGTTGTCTTCAGGTCGAGCTGTGCCACGTACTCGGTGACGTCCTTGGCGAGCGCGGAGACCCGCCGCGCCTTCTCGGCATAGGCCGGGTCGTCGCGGAACATGAAGCCGTAATCCTTGATCGTCGTGCCGCAGCCGGACGCCGTCACCAAGATCGCGTCGAGGCCCTTGGCAATCTCGGCATCCCAGGCGTCGATCGTCTGCTTGGCGTGGGCGTGGGCCGAATGCTCCTTGCCCATGTGGTGGGTCAGCGCCCCGCAGCAGCCCTCGTTGGCGTGCACCACCTCGATCCCGTGGCGGTTGAGCAGCCGGATCGCCGCCGCGTTGAAGTCCGGCCGCAGCACACTCTGGGCGCAGCCGCGCAGCAGCGCGACGCGCTTGGCGGCCTGTCCGTTCGCCGGCGCGAACCGGCCCGGCCGGTTCGTCGGCTCACGGGGCGGCATCTCGGCCGGAGCGAGGTCGAGCATGGCGGCGAGGCGGTTGCCCACGCGCGGCAGGCGGCCGACCAGCCCGCGGAACGGCACGCCGAGCTTGGCGGCGACCAGCGCGAGGCGGAAGCGGTTCGGGTAGGGCAGGACCTGGGCAAGCAGGGCGCGCAGAAACCGGTCGCCCGTCGGCCGCGCGTAGGTCTTCTCGATATGCGCGCGGGCATGATCGACGAGGTGCATGTAATGCACCCCCGACGGGCAGGTGGTCATGCAGGACAGGCAGGAGAGGCAGCGGTCGACATGCTTGACCACCTCCTGCGAGGCCGGCTTGCCGCCCTCCAGCATGTCCTTGATCAGATAGATCCGCCCGCGCGGGGAATCGAGCTCGTCGCCGAGCAGCAGGTAGGTCGGGCAGGTCGCCGTGCAGAAGCCGCAATGCACGCAGGTCCGCAGGATTTTCTCCGAGGCCGCCATGGCGGGGTCGGCGAGCTGAGCGGGGGCGAAGTTGGTCTGCACGGGTCACATCCTCGGCGCCTCGCCTCCCCGCGATCGGGGAGGGGCGGAATCTGAAGCTTACAGTCCGGCGTACATCCGGCCCGGGTTGAGCACCCCGGCCGGATCGTGCGCCGCCTTGATGCCCGCGGTGAGCCGCATCAGCGGCTCGGCCAGCGGCTGGAACACCGGCACGGCGGCGCGCACGGCGTCGGGGGCACGCACCAGCGTGGCGTGGCCGCCCTGGGCCTGAACCGCCCGGCGCACCGTCCCGGCGCCGGCATCGCCCTCCGAGCCGGTGGCGAGCCAGATCAGGCCGCCGCCCCAGTCGAAGAACCAGCGCGCGTCGCGCTCCGCCGCGATCGCCGCCGCCAGGGCCGGGCCGTGGGTCGGCGCCGTGGAGATCCGCCAGAGGGCGGCGTCCCGGGGCTCGGCCAGCGGCGCGGCGTCGCGCACCGACCGCCAGAGGGCGGCGGCGGCCTCGCCGTCCACGATCTCGGGCTGGCCGTAGCGCTTCAGCAGGCGGCGCAGCTCGCCCGTCCGGTAGTCGATGGAGTCGGAGAAGCCCTCGAGGCGCATCAGCGTCCGCGCCTGCGGGGCGCCGATCCCGGCCGGCAGGTGGGCCGCGCCGGTGAGCTCGAAGGGCGAGCCCAGGGCCTCCGACAGGGCCGTGACCGCCCGGGCGTCGTCCAGGTTGGGGAAGACCAGGGTGGCGACCCGCTCGCAGGCCGGCAGGACCTTGAAGGTGACCTCGGTGAGGAGCCCGAGCGTGCCGTGGGCGCCAGCCATGAGCTTCACGAGGTCGAGCCCGGTGACGTTCTTCATCACCCGGCCGCCCGACTTGATCGCCTCGCCGCGCCCGTTGATGAACCGCACGCCGATCAGGCTGTCCCGGGCCGCCCCGGCGTTGATCCGGCGCGGTCCGGCATTGTTGATCGCCGCCACGGCCCCGAGGGTCGGCGTGCCGGCGCTGCCGTAGAGGCCGCGCAGGTCCATCGGCTCGAAGGGCAGCATCTGGCCCCGGGAGGCGAGCAGCGCCTCGACCTCGGCCAGGGGCGTCCCGGCCCGGGCCGCCACCACCATCTCGGCCGGCTCGTAGAGCGTGACGCCGGTGAGCGCCTTCGCCGAGAGGGTCGCGGTGTCCTGCGCGGGCCGGCCGAGCCCCGCGGCGGTCCCGCCGCCGGCGAGCCGCAGACGCTCGCCCCGCCCGGCCGCCGCCCGCACGATCTCCCCGGCCTCCGCCTCGGTGCCGGGCTGATACACTACCGTCATGGAACCCTGCGCATGTTCTGGCCGACATCCTTTAAAGCGGCGGCAGTCCAAGAATCAGCTACTATCGCGATGACGCTCGCATGTCCTCCCGCCACGACGCCAGGGATCCGAGCGAATCATTCGGCTGACCATTCCCATCTCTCGTCTGCCACCGACCTGCCCTTGAGAAAAGAATATTCTCCGTACTGTTGCACGATGCGACAGTGGCGCATTTTGCAACAGTTGAAGTGCAGCAAATTCGAGCGATGGCGGCCTCGATGCTTGAAAAGGCCGCGCGAAAAACCTGCATTTTCTTGCTAAAATCCCTTTTCCGGTTGACCTGGCACGGCCCATGCGTAAGTTCGATCTAGAACAATGATGACAAGCCCAAGGTGGCGGTCACGACAAGAACGAGGGAGGAGACTGATCTGGACGCCACGCTCAGCGGCCTGATGCAAGACTTCGGTGTTGCGCAGTCGCGATCGGGGGCACGCAAGACGCTCCAGCAGTCATCCGAGACCTTTGCCGATAGCTGAGACCAGGCGCGTCCGCGCTCGACGCCTTCCTGCGTCTGAGGGCCCGGTATCCCGGGACCTACCTGGTCTTTCACATCGACTATCGCGAAACCTAAGGATGCAGCGATGTCTGGAACACTGACACTCAACAAGATAACAGCCCAGAAAGGGATCTCCGTCGGAGAGGCGGCCAAGAAGATCGCCGATCTCGGCTGGAACCCCTCGTACGTCCAGGAGGCTATGACCTTCCCAACGGACTACAAGATCACCAAGGCCCCCAAAGATCCGATGAAGCAGGTTCTGCGGTCCTATTTCCCAATGCAGGAGGAGAAGGACAATCGGGTCTACGGGGCGCTCGATGCGGCGCTGCGCGGCGACATGTTCCGAAACGTCGAGCCGCGGTGGGTCGAGTGGATGAAGCTCTTCCTGGCTATCATTCCGTTTCCCGAGATTTCGGCCGCCCGTTCGATGGCGATGGTCGGTCGGTTGGCGCCCGGCGAGGAGCTGCGTACCGGGTTTACCATGCAGATGGTCGACGAGTTCCGCCACTCGACCATCCAAATGAACCTCAAGAAATGGTACATGGAGAACTATATCGACCCGGCGGGCTTCGACATCACCGAAGAGGCGTTCGGCAAATGCTATGCGACGACGATCGGTCGTCAATTCGGCGAAGGTTTCATCACCGGCGACGCGATCACCTCGGCCAACATTTACCTGACCGTGGTCGCCGAGACCGCCTTCACGAACACGCTGTTCGTGGCCATGCCGTCCGAGGCCGCCCGTAACGGCGACTATGCTCTGCCGACCGTGTTCCTGTCGGTGCAGTCCGACGAGAGCCGGCACGTCGGCAACGGGCATTCGATGCTGATGTCGATCCTGAAAGAGCCGGAAAACCACCTCCTGCTCGAGCGCGACCTGCGCTACGCCTTCTGGCAGAACCACGCCATCGTCGATGCCGCGATTGGCACGTTCATCGAGTACGGCACCACGAACCGTGACAAGGACAAGGAGTCCTACGCGGAGATGTGGCACCGCTGGATTTTCGAGGACTACTATCGCACCTACATGCTCCCGCTGGAGAAATACGGCATCAAAATTCACCACGACGACGTTCAGACGGCCTGGAAGCGCATCACCGAGAAACATTACGTTCACAAGATCGCACAGTTCTTCTCCGTCGGCTGGCCGGTGAATTTCTGGCGGATTGAGGCGCAGACCGAGAAAGACTTCGAGTGGTTTGAGCACAAATATCCGGGTTGGTACGCTCAGTTCGGCGAGTACTGGAAGTGGTACGGAAAGCTGAGCCGGCCCGGCCAGAAGATCGTCACCTTCAACGAGGATGTCGGTTACGTCTATCCGCACCGCTGCTGGAGTTCGCTGGTGCCGTGCGTCGTGCGCGAGGATCTCGTCACTGACGAGATCGACGGCCAGCTGCACACCTTCGCGCACGAGATCGATCGTTGGACCGCGGTCGAAGCCTTCGCCAACGAATACGAGGGACGTCCCACACCGGCCATGGGGCGGTTCAGCGGCCGTCGTGAATGGGAGAGTGTATACCACAACTGGGATCTGGCAGATGCCATCAAGGATCTCGGCTTCGTCCGCACAGACGGCAAGACCCTCGTTCCTCAACCGCATCTGCGCTTCGACAACAAGGATATGTGGACGCTCGACGATGTGCGTGGATACACGCTGAAGAGCCCGCTGATCACCTTGCGCGAAATGTCGCCGGAGGCGCGCGAGGCGCATCTCGCCGAATATCGCGCGGGCTTCACGATCAATCCCTGCAACTGATGTCGGACGGCTGGCCGGGGCACCCCGGCCAGCCGGTCAGAAAAGAACACACCGACACAGGAGGAACTGGCTCCCATGAGCGAGGTATACACCGTCAAACTCAACCCGGTGGGCGTCGAGTTCGAGGTCGAGGAAGACGAGACCGTCCTCGACGCGGCCTTCCGGCAGGGCATTGCGCTCCCACACGGTTGCAAAGAGGGGCGTTGCGCGGCTTGCAAATGCATCGTCACCGACGGCGAAGTCGAGATGCTGCCCTATTCCACGTTCGCGCTGAACGAGACGGAGCGTGACCAGAACCATGTTCTTCTCTGCCGGAGCCTTATATCGAGCGATATCGAGGTCGACCTCCTCAACTACGACGAGGAGCTGCTCTCAAAATCGATCCCGGTCCGGGACCTCCAAGGGCGTGTCAGCCGCGTCTCGAGTCTGACGCACGACATTCGCCTGCTTGAAATCGAACTTGATCAACCTCTGAAGTTCTGGGCTGGACAGTATGTCGACATCACACTTCCGGGAGCAGAGGAGATTACGCGCTCGTTTTCCATGGCAAATCCGCCGAGCGAAACGCAAAAACTCTCGTTCATCATCAAAAAATATCCCGGCGGCCGATTCTCCTCCCGCCTCGACGGAGAGCTCGACGTCGGAACCCCCGTCGGCGTCAAAGGACCCTACGGAACCTGCTTCCGCCGTGAAAACAGAGGAGGAGCCCTAATCCTCGTTGGGGGTGGTTCGGGGATGTCACCGCTCTGGTCCATCCTTCACGACCACATCGCGAGCGGAGAAGAACGCCCAGTCCATTTCTTCTATGGCGCGCGCACGCAAACGGATCTGTTCTATCTGGATCTGTTCGCCGAGGTGGCGCGGTCCAATCCGCGCTTCACCTTCATACCGGTCCTCTCCCACGCTTCGGACGACGCCGCGTGGCAGGGTGAGCGGGGGTTCGTCCACGAGGTCGTCAACGACCATCTACGTCGTCTCGCTTACGGGGAAGATCTCGACGTGTACGCCTGCGGTCCGGAGCCGATGATCGAGGCACTCACCCCAGTGCTGCAGATGAACGACGTATCTTCGGAGCGGATTTTCTTCGACAAGTTCACACCGGCACGGACGTAACCGGGCCGAACCAAGTCGCCACCAGCGGCGAGTTACCACCGGGAGGACAATGATGACGTTGGAAGCCGCCACACGGAAGTCGGGCGCAGCCGGCTCCGCGATTTTCGCGGACTCGGATAGCCGCAAGTACCGGTATTTCGAACCCAAGGGCAAACGTGCGACCCACTACGAAGACATGACGGTCGACGTACAGCCCGATCCCGAGCGTTACCTACTCCAGAACTGGATCATTTCGTTCGCGGACGGGAAGGGCGCGTACTCGAAGGAGAATACGGCGGCCCTGAGCTCCGACTGGCACGCTTTCCGCGCGCCTGATCAGGAGTGGGAGCGCACGCATTATCAGCGACAGTCGAAGATCGAGGCGATGGTGCAATCCGTGATCGCCAATGGTCGCAAGGCCGGCGCTCCGGCCGCCTTCGACAAGGCCTGGGTGAAGATCCTCCAGAACCATCTCGGCGCATGGAAGCATGTGGAATTCGGGCTGGGCACCGCGCTCATGCAGGCGCAGCGCTACGGCTACACGCAGATGATCAACAACGCGACCCTGACGAACTCGTCCTACAAGCTGCGCCTCGCCCAGGACATCACGCTCTACCTCGCGGAGATCGGGATGGACATCGCCGGGTTCGACGACACGGCGGGTAAGCGGCACTGGCTCGAGGACGGAACTTGGCAGGGCACCCGGGAAGCGGTGGAGGCCATCATGGGCTCGACCGACTACCTGGAGCAGTACTTCGCGACGAACATCGTCTTCGAGCCGCTGGTGGGCGAGCTGTTTCGCAGCGGCTTCCTGATGCAGGTCGCGTCCTCGAACGGGGACTTCATCACGCCGCCGGTGATCTCCGCGGCCGAGGCGGACTACGAGCGCAACCTCGCCAACGCGATCGACCTGTTTCACCTGCTCGCCACGGACGCCGCGCACGCCGAGCACAACCGGACCCTGTTCCGGAGCTGGGTCGACCGGCACGTCGCTTTGGCTCGCAAGGCAGCTGCCGATCTCCAGCCGATCTGGTCACAGCCTCATTCGAAGCCGGCCCAGTTCGCCGACGCGAAAGCGGCGTCCACCGAACGTGTCACCAAGATCCTCGGCGAGCTCGGCCTCGATCTTCCTCAGGAGTAATTGGCATGTCTGTGAATGCACGCAATGCGTCGAACCAGAACATCTTCCAAAAGATGGGGGATCTTTCTTTCGATCAGACGATCTCACACCAGTGCGGTGTTACCATGAACGACAGCGTCGAGGCGCGCGCGATCGCTGAATTCATGGGCCAGAAGCCGGGCGTCACCATCACCCACCAGCCTGCGCTGATCCGCATCGATGGAAACGGCGAACTCGTCTTCAAGATGGACGAGATCAGCGAAATTCTCGGCAAGGAGATGACCGCGGAGATCTTCGAGGTCAACACTTCGACGCACTACGGCAGGATGATCCGCATCGACGACAATACGGTCACGTTGTTCGGCGATATGGAAGCTGCTCTGCAGTACATCGAGTAAACGACGTCGATGGACAGATCGGCCGGCCGCCCACGGGCGGCCGGCGCCTCCCGCCCGAAACATCGGACGCCCGCGGGAGCGGTTGGGGGATCTCGAACCTCAGTTCAGCGGCCCCCTTCTGAATCAACGACACCACCGGGGAAGAAACACACATGCCCAAAGTCCTCCTGCACGATATCGAGGCGCGTCGGGCGCTGGCCCGCGGCGTGGGGAAGCTCGCCGTCGCCGTGGAGTCGACGCTCGGCCCGAAGGGAATGAACGCGATGATCGACCGGCCGATTGGGACGCCGATCGTGTCGCGCGACGGCGTCACGATCGCTTCTGAGATCGAGTTGCCGGACCGGTTTGAGAACATGGGTGCTCAGGTCGTTCGGGAAGTCTCGATGCAGACCAACGAGGTCGCCGGCGACGGAACGACGACGGCGATGGTCCTGGCGAACGGCCTGATCCAGGGCGGCGTCGGGGCCCTGGAGCGGGGCGCCGGAGCGGTCGACCTCTGCAAGGGGATCCACCGTGCCGTAGAGGTGGTCGTCGAAGAATTGCGTCGGTCGGCGGTGCCGGCTCGAGACGGTAAGATGCTGCGGGCAGTCGCGACGATCGCCGCCACGGATCCGAGACTCGGCGCTCTCGTAGCTGAGGCGATCGAACGAGTCGGCAGCACTGGGATTGTTACGTCGGAATATGGGCTCACCACGCAGACGACGTTGGAGGTGACCGAGGGACTCTCGTTTGATCGCGGCTATATCTCTCATCACATGGTCACCGACGTCGAACGGATGGAGGTCGTCCTCGACGACCCGTTCATACTCCTGACCGACCTGAAGATCAGGAGCCCAGAGGAACTCGCCGGGATCCGCGAGGCAGTGACCGGCACCGGACGGCCGCTGGTCATCGTGGCCGAAGAAGTCTCTCCGGAGGTTCTGGTCACGCTTCTCGGGGACGAAAATCGTGGCAAGGTCCTCGTCGTCCATCCGCCGGATTACGGGCATTGGCGCAAGGCCATGATGGACGATCTCGCGATCATCACGGGCGGCAAGGTCGTCGCTCGCGATCTTGGGGGTCGCCTGGAAGAGATGAGCCTGTCCGATCTCGGTTCGGCGGACCGCGTGCGGTCGAGCGCTCGTGAGACCACAATCGTGCGCGGTAGGGGCGACCCAGCGTCGATCGCCGCCCGGCTCGCTCAAGTCACGAGGCAGTACGAATTGGCGCCGCCCAACATCGAGCAAGACAAGCTCAAGGAGCGGTTGGCCAAGCTATCCGGCGGAACGGCCGTGCTGATGGTCGGCGGCGCGACGCCTGTCGAGCAAAAGCGGACCATGCAGTTGATCGACGACGCCGTCAGCGCAACCCGCGCCGCGGCCGAGGAAGGGATCGTCCCCGGCGGTGGTACGGCTTTGGCGCAGTGCGCGCCCGTTCTGGAACGCGCGCTCGGCAACGTTGACGGTGACCTTGGGCGCGGCATTGGCTTGGTCAAAGAGGTCCTGACGCGACCTGCGGCGTTCATCGCACGCAACGCCGGACACGACCCCGGGCGCGTCATCTCGAACCTCACGACAGCGCGCCGCGGTAGCGGTTTCGATGCCGCGACCGGTACGTTCACGGACATGGTCGAGTCTGCCATCGTCGATCCGGTGCGCGTCACCTACACCGCGCTTCGCAACGCGGCCTCCGTCGCGACCCTGGTGCTGACGACCGACACGCTCGTGGCCGAGCTTCCGGAACATGTCGATCCGACAGCGGGCCCCGCTCTCGGCGGTGGCGCGGAGAACCTGGGCCGCGCGTGACATCCCGCAACCGACCATGCGGGCGACCGCCCGTTACAGCGGTCGCCCGGCATAGCTGGCCGAAACTAGTGATGCCTTGTCGTATTCGAGCGGTGCTCTGTAATTGGCGCGAACAACCAGCCGCTCGTCGAGGCGGGGCTGCTGAGGCATCGGGAGGAAACCATGGTGCATATTCTTTCCAGGCAGGATGGGCCGCGGAAGGAGGACGCTGCGATGAAGCGGATCCTCACCGAGAACCGCGGCACGATCGATCAGATCAAGCGGGCTATCACGGGAGGGGGTGCCAGAACGCGTATCATCGAAACTCCGTCACCAGAGGTCACGCGCGCCTACGGGACCCGTCGGAGCGCGGCGGAAAAGAGTGTCACGCCCTACATCCGTCTCAGCCCGAACGGCCGCGTGGTCGTTGCCGACTTCGAGTCCGGCCGGCAACTGCATCACGTGGGCGATCTGCGCGGACCGCGGCAGGCCTTGCGCTTCGTCCTGGCAACCAAGGAGAACGGCTATTTCGCACCGCTCGACGCCGCGGTTGCCGAGCGGCTCGCCGCGTTGGATGGCACCGTCGTCACGGATGCGAACACGGAAGACGGTCTCAAGCGGGAGATCGCCGCGAGGCTCGGTATCGAGGAGTAACATGTCTGGATCCCAGCACGCCGCGCACGCCTGGGCGAGATGGGTGCTCATCCCGTTCGGATATCCTCCGCGTGGCGGCAGCCGCTTGGCGTGACAGCGACGTCCATATGACCAAGCTTCCGTTCAAACCTCCGACCGATCTCGGTCCCGATGCGCAACTGCCGACTGGCCAGGAGCTGGCGTCAGAGCGCGTTTGGGCCGCCGACACGGAGATGCTCCGCGACCGCGACTACGACGAAAAGCGGATCATGCGGGCTTGGGAGCACTTCGTGATTTCGGGTCGGCTCGAGGGCGAGACCGGAATGATCCGGCCTGCGATCCGACACTCCTGGGAGCGCAGCGCCACCCTGGGCGTCGACGCGCACGGGCGCGGTAGCGCGCAGTCGACCTCGAACGACGCGTTGGAGCGGCTTCGCCGCGAGAACGAGGATCTCTTGGTCTCGGCCCGTACCGCCTTCCAGCGGATCACGGAGATCATCGGCGAGACCGGGGCCATGGCGGTGGTCACCGATGCGCAGGGTGTCATTCTCGATGTCGGCGGAAGCCGCCGCACCATCGAGCGTGCGCATGACATTCGTCTGGAAGTTGGGGCCGCCTGGGGGGAGTCAGTCGCCGGCACAAATGGCATCGGTACCGCCCTGTCGACGGGCCGCCCGGTCCACGTTCACGCCGCGGAGCATTTCTGCGAGGGCGTGAAGGCCTGGGCCTGCGTCGGCGTTCCGATCCGCGACCCGCTCGACGGGAGCGTGATCGGTCTCGTCGACCTGTCCGGGCCACAGGGGCTGTTTCACCGCTACAACCTGGCGCTGGTGATGCTCTCGGCCGGGCAGATCCAGCAGATGCTGGTCGAGCGCGCGAACATCGAACGGATCTCTCTTCTGGAAGCGTCTCTCGATCGGGTTCGGCACGTCGGATCGTCGGACGGCATGATTCTGCTCGACCAGTTCGGGCGAGTTCTGCACTTCGACGAGGTCGCCCGCCGACGGTGGCCGACGCTCGGCGCCGGTGCGAACCTCAGAATCGGGGAGCGGCTCGCCAGGTCAGAGACCGGCGCAGTGACCGATCTTGGCTTGCGGCTCCCGGAGCCATTGACCGGCCACAGCTTGGAACCGCTCATGCGCGGCGGCGCGGTGAGAGGCGCGATGTTGGTCCTCGGCGGCAAGCCGCGGCCGAGCGTTGCGGTGCGCATCCCGGAGACGCCGCTCCTCACCGCCGCCAAAGCACGGATCATCGGCAGCAGCGAGC
This sequence comes from Methylobacterium sp. UNCCL125, assembly GCF_900116795.1. Taxonomy (NCBI): domain Bacteria; kingdom Pseudomonadati; phylum Pseudomonadota; class Alphaproteobacteria; order Hyphomicrobiales; family Methylobacteriaceae; genus Methylobacterium; species Methylobacterium sp. UNCCL125. The sequence continues at coordinate 29,990 of NZ_FPBW01000034.1, forward strand.
CGCTTCTGCAGGCGGTTGATCGCGTCGTCCGGGCCGCTCGGGGACGCACCGCGATCCTCCTGGAAGGCGAGACCGGTGTCGGCAAGGAGCTCTTCGCCCAGCTTGCCCATACGGTCGGTTCGACCACGGGCCACGAACCTTTCGTCGCCCTCAATTGCGGTGCGATCTCAAAGGATCTGCTCGGCGGCGAACTGTTCGGCCACGCGCCCGGAGCGTTCACGGGTGCGACGCGCGAAGGGCGCGCGGGCCGCTTCGAACAGGCTCACGGCGGCACGCTGAGCCTCGACGAGATCGGCGAGATGCCGCTGGACCTGCAACCCTATCTCCTGCGTGCTCTGGAAGAGCGCGCCGTCACCCGGCTTGGCGATAGCAAGCCGCGCCCCGTCGACGTGCGGCTCGTGGCCTCGACCAACCGCAATCTCAAGCTGGAGGTCGAGCAGGGCCGCTTCCGGCGGGATCTCTTTTACCGGATCAGCGTCGTGCGGATCACGATCCCGCCGCTGCGCCAGCGCTCGGATGACATCGCGGCCCTGATCGAGCACTACAACAGGGAGCTCTCGATCCGGCACGGGTGTCCGCCGCTGCGTTTCGAGCCGGACGTCTTCGCCTTTCTGCAGCGCTACGATTGGCCGGGCAATGTGCGGGAGTTGCGCAACCTGATCGAGGGGTTGGTGCTTCTGTCGAGCGGCGAACCGGTGGGCTTCACGGATCTGCCCGAAGAGATGATCGCCGACACGCCGGCAGGTCGTGATCCTCTCCCACCGGTAGCGTCGCAGCACATAGACGCCGCGCTTCCGACCGATCGCCTGGAGGACGCCAAACGGCGCGCGATCGAGCAGGCCATCGCCGACGCGAACGGAAACGTCTCCGTCGCGGCCAGCCGGCTCGGTGTCGCGCGCAGCACGATCTACCGCCAAATTCACCACCTCAAGGGCAGGCGCCGCTCATGACTACGCCGCCCGGAACGCCGAGCGCCTCAGCCGCGGACGTCGCCACGCGCATTCTCGCTGTCGCGGACCGCGACGTGACGTTCATCCTCAGAATCGTCGGCGAGAGCCAACAGACACTCGTCGACCACTTTCAGAGCTTCATTGAGGAGTCGCTGACCGCGTGCGGCATCGGCTACGGCGATCATCCTCTCCTGCGGCCGTTCGTCGACACACACGCGCGTGAACTGGCCGAGTTCGTTCACAACGGGATCTCTCTTCGACACCGGTTCGGGCTCGGCGACTTTCAGACGACCAACATCACGCCACCCGATCTCCAGCGCGTCGATCTCTGGGATGATCTCCGCTCGCTCATCGAGCAGGCCGAGGCACATTTTGCCGCTTCGCCCCAGGGGCTGCCGGCCATTCTCGCCGAGGTCACGACATTTCAGGAGAGCCGCCGGAAGGACGATGCCGATGCCTGAGGCCTGTCTGACACCTTCGCGGCCGGGACCACGGGACCAGACCGGCTTTTATCCCTACGGACGTCTGCCCGACCGCTTATGCCCGGCCGCCGTTGCGGCGACGCTCCACGAGAGGATCACACGCGATGGCCGAACCGAGCCGAACGCTGGACGATCTCCTGCGGGCCCGCCTCGAACTCTGCGGCCGGATCTCTGCTGCGCAGGCTCAGATGGTGACCTGTCAACAGCTGGCCTTCGGGAACCAGATCGCGGCGCTCGCCGAGCGACGCCAGTCGCCACACGCCGGCGAAGCCGCCGAGACGACTGGGCGCGACGACGGATTTCAGGCGACGATCACCGCGCTCGAGACCGAGATCGACCAACTGGAACGCGAACTCGCGGCTGTCGACCAGCAGATTGCCGCCCAGAGGACGTCCTGATCCACGGCGCGCGAATAGAGCCACTGTCGCTATGAATGCTACGAACCTGATTGATCTGCTCGGACGGCGCTGGGCATTGGGGTCGGCTGTTACCGCGATCGCCCTCGACGCGACGGAGACGACGGCTGCTTTTGCACTGGCCGACGGTGGTCTCGCGCTCGCGCCCGTCGCGGATCCCGACTCGGCTGTCGATCGCTACCACGTCGCGGGCGATACCGGACGGGCAACGATCACGCCCCGCCGCAGCGGCACGGCGCCGATCATCGTCGTGGCAGGGGAGGCGGGACATCGCCACGTCGCTGCGTTCGGTGCCGCGGGCTTCCTCGCCGGCGGCATCTCGGGTGCGCTCAACATCGTCGCGCCGGACGGAAACACCACGCGGCTGGCGAGCGTCGAGCAACCGCTCCGGGCGCTCGCGCAGATGAACGATGGCAGCGTGCTGGTCGCGCTCGGTCAGGCGCTGATGACCGCCGCTCCCGGGGACGCCAGCATCCATCCTCTGCTGCAGAGCGATCGGGCGTCCGCGCCCGTGGCTGCCGCTCCCGGTGGAGACTGGCTGGCACATGGAGGAGTCGGCCTGACGCTCCGCCACGTCACCGACCCTCGCCGTGGCGTCGAGGTCCTAACCGCGCTCGACCCCCAGCGTCTGACCTGGAGTCCGGACGGACGTTGGCTCGCGGCTTCGCTCACCGGCGGTGGGGTCGCGCTGCTGCGCTTTGAGAACGGTCGTGTCCTGCGGACCATCGGTCTCCCGAATTATCCGGCGCCGGTCCGTGCCCTCAGCTGGGACTCGACGTCACGTCTGCTCGCAACCAGCGGCGCCTACCGCATCATCGTCTGGCCCGTCGAACAGTTCGAGACCGAAGTCACGGAACCGCGAAGCCTGCCGACCGGGCGCTCCGGGCTGGCGACGGTGAAGGCCATCGCCGTCCATCCACAACGCGCGCTCATCGCCGCCGCCTACGAGAACGGGATGGTGGTTGTGGCGCCGATCGGGGAGCGCGACGAACTGGTTGTCCGTACGCCGGGTGGAGATCCCGTCACGGAGATGACCTGGTCTCGCGACGGGCAGTCACTCGTCTTCGGCACAGAGGCGGGCGAGGCCAGCATCATCACCTTCCCGCCGCAGCTGTTCAAATGAGCGAAGCGGCCAAGAGGAGACCATCATGTCCCAAGCCGAGACGAAACAACCTGAGAACGACAGCAAGGACGCGTTCTTCCGAGAGATCGCGGAGCTTTCCGAGCGTATGATTGCGGCCCACGGGAAAGAGTTTTCCATGGGCGCGCTCGTGCTCGCCGCGCGCTTCATTGCAGAGAGCAAACCCTTCACGAGAACTCTGCCGGATTTGCAGTGAACGTCGCACCCACAAAGTCCTATTTTGCTACACGCAGAGCATTGACTTGTGGGTATTTTGTCGCTTCACTGTACTATGAAATTGGTAAAACTAAGAACATAGGCAATTGATCCCGTCGGGGTGACGAAAAGTCCAGTATGTATTCTGGTCTTTCTCCGCGGGAGAGAAACCGATCGCGATCGGATCTGGAGTTCAAAGGTTATGCCCGACGAGCCTTATCTGACCACCCGCCAGGGCCATCCGGTCCGCGACAACCAGAGCACCCGCACGGTCGGTGAGCGCGGGCCCGCGACGCTCGAGAACTACCAGTTCATCGAGAAGATCACGCACTTCGATCGCGAGCGCATTCCGGAGCGCGTCGTGCACGCCCGCGGCGCCGGCGCCCACGGCTGGTTCGAGGCCTACGGCAAGATCGGCGACGAGCCGGCCTCCAAGTACACCCGCGCCCGCGTGCTGAACGAGACCGGCGTGAAGACGCCGATGTTCGTGCGCTTCTCCACCGTGGCCGGCGCCAAGGAGAGCCCGGAGACCGAGCGCGACCCGCGCGGCTTCGCGGTGAAGTTCAAGACCGTCGACGGCAATTGGGACCTCGTGGGCAACAACCTCAAGGTCTTCTTCATCCGCGACGCGATCAAGTTCCCCGACATGATCCACGCGTTCAAGCCGGATCCGGTGACGAACCGCCAGGAGGCGTGGCGCTTCTTCGACTTCGTGGCCCAGCACCCCGAGTCGATCCACATGGTGACGCACCTGAAGTCGCCCTGGGGCATCCCGGCCAATTACCGCGAGATGGAAGGCTCGGGCGTCAACACCTACAAGCTGGTCAACGACCAGGGCGAGGCGGTGCTCTGCAAGTTCCACTGGATCCCGAAGCAGGGTGTCCGGAACCTGACCTCGCAGCAGGCGTCCGAGATCCAGGCCAAGGATGTCGGCCACGCGACCCGCGACCTGTACGACAACATCAAGGCCGGCAACTTCCCCGAATGGGAATTCGCCGTGCAGATCATGCCGGACGGCCCGAACGACCACCTGTCGTTCGACCCGCTGGACGACACGAAGCTGTGGCCGGTGGACCAATTCCCGCTGCTGCCCTGCGGCCGGATGGTGCTCGACCGCGTGCCGGACAACTTCTTCGCTGAGGTCGAGCAGTCGGCCTTCGGGACCGGCGTGCTCGTCGACGGCATCGACTTCTCGGACGACAAGATGCTGCAGGGGCGGACGCTGTCCTACTCGGACACGCAGCGCTACCGCGTCGGCGCCAACTACCTCCAACTGCCGATCAATGCGCCGCAGCCCGGCGTGAAGGTCTACTCGAACCAGCGCGACGGTCAGATGGCCTACACGGTCGACGGCACCGGCCCGAACAAGCACATCAACTACGAGCCCTCGACCCTGTCCGAGGGCCTGCGCGAGGCGCCGAAGCCCGCGAAGGACTACCACCAGCCGGTGGAGGGCCGCCTCGGCCGCTACCAGACCTCGCGGACCGAGGACGACTACACCCAGGCCGGTGTGCGCTACCGCTCCTTCGAGGATTGGGAGCGCGAGGACCTGATCGCCAACCTCGTGGCCGACATGAAGCAGTGCCCGGAGCCGATCCAGCTGCGGATGGTCTGGCACTTCTGGCACGCCGACGAGGATTACGGCCGCCGCGTCGCCGAGGGCGCCGGGATCGACCTGGAGAAGGCCAAGGCCCTGCCGCCGCTGCCGGGCCGCGCCGCCCCGGGCAAGCGCCTGCAGGCCGGGACCTACACGGACGGGTCGCAGGCCCACAAGGTCGCCGCAGAATAACCGCGACGGCGACCATGGTGCGATGGTCGCGCGCGATGTGAGGAGCGAGGCCGTAGCTGTCGACTTCGCTCACAATGCCAGGTCGCGGAGGATCCCGGATCGGTTGAAGCGTCAAACAGCGCTAGGTCCGCGATCGTTGTGGAAAAGACGCTTTTGTATTCCAGAAATAAGATGTGAGTTCAAAATGAGCGCCACAGTGTCCGGCGATACCCTATAAGATATCGACGAGATCCGTAGCGAGCCAGTATCGAGACATCCGACGCTCGCGAAGCCAGGGCAATTTCGGCTAAGCGATTTGCGTCTCATAACATGGAGTAATCATGCCCCGGCTTCAGTACGGTCTAGTTCTGGCAACGCTGTTTTGGATCGCATGCGGCTTAACCGAATTCGGATCTGCTCGCGCGCAAGTCGGACAGCCGGTGGCTCAGCTTCCTTCCGGTCAAGTGCTCTTCGAGCGCCAGTGCGCGACGTGCCACTCGATCAACACGACAGATCCTCCGCGGCAGGGGCCGACGTTGTTCGGCGTGATCGGGCGAAAAGCCGGGACGGTGGCCGGCTATCACTACTCGGCCGGCTTCTCCAAGGCCGACTGGACCTGGGACGAGGCGCGCTTGGACCGCTGGCTGACCAACCCGCAGGCGATGATTCCTGGGGCGATCATGCCCTACCGGCAATCCAAGGCCGAGGTTCGATCGGCGATCATCGGCTATCTGAAGGAGCTACACTGACATGGGCACTAAGCTGGTCCATTCGATGATCCGTGTTCTCGACGACATCAAATCGATCGCATTCTATGACCAGGTTCTCGGACTGAAAGTAGCCGACCGGCTCGATTTCGATGGTTTTTCGCTGATCTATCTGCGCAATGAGCTCTCACCATTCGAGCTGGAGTTCACCGTCAATCACGACCGGACGGAGCGGTACCAGCTCGGCGACGGCTACGGCCATTTGGCCGTCACGGTCGACTCGCTCGAGGCTGAGCATGAGCGACTGTCGAGCGCCGGAATCTCGGTCGGGCCCATCCGCGAATTCAAGCACCGCGGCGCCATCCTGGCGCGATTCTTCTTCATCACGGATCCAGATGGATACAAGATCGAAGTGATCGAGCGCGGCGGACGCTTTGTCTAACCATCGACCGCGATTGAAAGGGAGGTCATTATGAGAACAGTCGACCCGCGAAACCGATACAGCCGCCGCTTCCTCCTCAAGGGGATGGCCGCGGGTCTGCCCGCTGCGGCGATCGCCAGCTCTGCGGAGCTGTCAGTATCTGACGCTTGGGCAGAAGACGGCCCACTGGCTCCGCTCACGATGAAAACACTGGTCAAGGTCGCTCGCGATATCTACCCACACGATTTTCTCGGGGACGTCTACTACGTCAATGCCATCAAGCCGTGGAACGGCAAGGCTGCGAGCGATCCGGCGATTAAAACCATGCTCGAAGACGGCGTGCGGCACCTGGATGCCGATGCTCAGAAGCGGCATGGCGTTCCTTACGTCGACGTTGGCTGGGAGGAGCAGCGGGTCAAACTCCTCGAAGGTGTCGAGAAGACCGATTTCTTCAAGAAGCTTCGATCCGATCTGGTCGTGTCGCTCTACAATCAGCACGAGCTTTGGAAGAAGTTCGGCTACGAGGGGCCATCTGCGGACAAGGGCGGTTACATCAACCGCGGATTCAATGACATCGATTGGCTTCCCAAGACCTGAAGCTGGCAGTGGTAGACAAAAAGATACCTAGGGAGGATGATGATGGCCCAGTTTGATCTGAATGACGACGGCGTCGTCGTGATCGTAGGCTCCGGCGCCGGCGGCGGCACGCTCGGCAATGAACTCGCGCAGCGCGGCGTCAAGGTCGTGATGCTGGAAGCCGGTGCGCGCAACGAGATCCAAGACTTCGTAAACGACGAGTGGGAGAGCTTCGCCCAACTCGCGTGGACCGACATGCGGGTCGCGTCCGGCTCGTGGCGCGTCGCGCAGGACTTCCCGAATCTCCCCGCGTGGATCGTGAAATCGGTCGGTGGATCGACCGTTCACTGGGCGGGCGCCTCGCTCCGATTTGACGAACATGAGTTCAAGATCGCGTCGGCCTACGGCGGCGTGAAAGGCGCAAATCTCCTGGACTGGCCCATAATCAAGGCCGACCTCGATCCATGGTACGACAAGGCCGAGACGAAGATGGGGGTGACCCGCACGAACAACATCCCCGGGCTCCCGGGCAACAACAATTTCAAAGTGATGGAGGCCGGCGCGCGCAAACTCGGCTATAAAGAGGTCAGCACCGGGCGCATGGCGATCAACAGTCAGCCGCGCGACGGGCGCGGCTTTTGCCAGCAGATCGGCTTTTGCTTCCAGGGCTGCAAGTCGGGCGCCAAATGGTCGACGCTGTACACGGAGATTCCTCAAGGGGAGGCGACCGGCAACCTCGAGGTTCGGCCCAACAGTCATGTGGCGCGGATCGAGCATGATCGAAGCGGGAAGGTCACGGGGGTCACCTACTTCGACGAAACCGGTGCCCTGCAGCGTCAGAAGGCGCGCGTCGTGTGTGTGGCCGGCAACTCGCTCGAAAGCCCTCGGCTTCTGCTCAACAGTGCCTCATCCCTGTTCCCGAACGGCTTGGCCAACTCGTCGGGTCAGGTCGGGCGCAACTACATGCGCCATATGACCGGTTCCGTGTACGCCACGTTCGAGAAGCCGGTGCACATGTATCGCGGCACCACCATGGCGGGCATCATCCGCGATGAGGCGCGCCACGATCCCTCGCGCGGCTTCAACGGTGGCTACGAGATGGAGACGATCTCGATCGGGCTTCCCTTCATGGCGGCGTTCCTCAACCCGGGAGCCTGGGGCCGCAGCTTCACCAGCGCTCTCGAGACGTATCCTCGCATGGCCGGCATGTGGTTGATTGGGGAGGACATGCCGCAGGAGAGCAACCGCGTCACCCTCGATCCGACGGCAAAGGACAAGCATGGGCTGCCGGTCGCAAACGTTCACTACGACGACCACCCGAACGACATCGCCATGCGCAACCACGCCTACCGGCAGGGTGCGGCCGTCTACGAGGCCGTCGGTGCGACGGTGACGTATCCCACGACGCCCTATCCGAGCACCCACAACATGGGCACCAATCGCATGAGCGCGAACCCGCGCGACGGCGTGGTCAACAAGTTCGGCCGGACGCACGACATCAAGAACCTGTTCATCTCAGACGGCAGCCAGTTCACCTCGGGCGCGGCTTGCAACCCCACGCTCACGATCGTGGCGCTCGCGATCCGGCAGGCCGATCACATCGCCGGCGCGATGCAGAGGCGAGACATCTAAGGCTCGGACGGGCTGCACAGAAGGCCGGAGATGCGCGTCTTTGAGGGGCGCGGCCCACAGGGTGAGCCGCGCCAGCCTCTTCGAGAGAACGTCGGAGCGTGAAGCGGCGAGGAGACCGATATGCAGCGCAGGATGAAGGCGGCGGTGTTCGTGGAGAAGGGCCGGATCGTGCTCGACGAGAAGCCGATCCCGGATATCAGCCCGCAGGACGCGCTGGTCAGGATCACCACGACCACGATCTGCGGAACCGACGTCCACATCCTGAAGGGCGAATATCCCGTCGAGAAGGGCCTGACCATCGGGCACGAGCCAGTCGGCATCATCGAGAAGTTGGGTTCCGGCGTCAGCGGCTTCACGGAGGGACAACGGGTCATCGCCGGCGCCATCACGCCATCCGGCTGGAGCCACGCGTGCCTGTGCGGCTGCGGCGCCCAGGACGGTGCGGGAACCCGGCACGGCTGGAAGGCGATCGGCGGCTGGAAGTTCGGCAATACGATCGATGGCTGCCAGGCCGAATACGTGCGCGTCCCCGACGCGATGGCGAATCTCGCGCCCATCAGCGACAGCGTCAGCGACGAACAAGTCCTGATGTGCCCTGACATCATGTCAACGGGCTTGGCCGGTGCCGAGACCGGGCAGATCAAGATTGGTGACACGGTCGCGGTCTTCGCGCAGGGGCCGATCGGGCTCTGCGCGACGGCGGGTGCGAAGCTCATGGGCGCAACCCGCATCATCGCCGTCGACACGGTCCCGGCGCGCCTGAAGATGGCCAAGCGGATGGGTGCGGACGCCGTTGTGGACTTCAAGGCAGAGGACCCCGTCGCGGCCATCATGCGCCTGACCGACGGGCGCGGCGTCGACGTCGCCATCGAGGCACTCGGCACGCAGCCGACCTTTGAGGCTGCCTTGCGTGTGCTTCGCCCGGGTGGGGTGCTTTCAAGCCTCGGCGTCTATTCGACGGACCTTAAGATCCCGCTGGACGCCTTCTCGGCCGGGCTCGGAGACAAATCGATCCGGACTTCGTTGTGCCCGGGTGGAAAGGAGCGCATGCGCCGCATGCTCGAGGTCGTCACCTCAGGGCGCGCCGATCTATCCGGGCTGGTGACCCATCGCTTCAAACTGGAAGAGATCGAGGACGCCTATGAACTCTTCGCCAATCAGCGCGACGGGGTTCTGAAAGTCGCGATCACGCCCTGATCGTGCATGGCTCACGCGCGGGCGTCGCGATGCCCCCGGGACGGGACCGCCGAAGCGTCCTCCGCACCGGTCCAGCAGGCGCTGTGTCTCCGGGAGGCGGCCTAGGTTCGCCTCTGCCAGCACCGGGAGAGCGCCTCAGAGTATCCGGCCGTGAACGATCCCACCTAAGCTGCTCAGGCGGCTCTGGGTTGAGTTTCCGACCTGTTGGCCGCGGCAAGCTCCGGATCGATGCTCCACAGCACCTCCGCACTTGCCTGATCACAGGTGTTAACATCTTCCCCGCCGTGAAGGCCGGGGATTTTCGGAGACGGTGAGGTCTCGTCCAGTTGACGCTTCGACAGGCTGCTGATGCACACCCTCCACGTCCAGCAACGGTGTGTTCCACCGCCGTTGGATGTTGATCGCCGCGTTGATGTCGGCGTGATCGCAGTGGCCGCAGCTGACGCAGGTGAAGCTCGCTTGACTCTCGCGGCTTCTGGCACCGACTACACCGCAGGCCGCATAGGTCTGCGACGTGAACCGCGCGGGCACAGTGACCGCACTGCCGGAACAGGCCCTCCTGCTCGGGCAGCGGTTCCAGCTTGTAGCGGAAGCCGCGGGCGATGGTCACAATTCGTCTCTATCACCAGGCGCGCATCTCACCAACCCTTCACGCCGCGCCGACGCGCGGCCTCCCCGGCCTGAAGGCCGAGGTTTCAGGGTTCTCCGCCAAAACAACCACGCGCTACACTTGTCGCATTCAGCTACACTGTCGCGTTTTGCAACTTTAGCCGAACCACGTCTCTCCGGACGCTCTGTCCAGGTAAGACAATGTGCTAATCTTACAACAGCTCCATCCGGTGTTATTTTTCCGGATTGACTCGCTTGCGAGCAGCAATAGTCTAGTCTTACAGAACAGATGGTTCGCGCAGCAGCGCCGCCACATAAGAACGAGGGAGGATACTGGCTGAGACCTCGTGTCAGCTGATCTGATCAAGAGGCCTGTCTCAGATCAGGTCGGATCGGCGCGCGAGGCGATCCGTCAGTCGTCTCTGACCTTTGCTGATGGCTGGGACCGGTCGCGCGAGCACCCGCCCAACACTGTCCCCGGCACCGCGCCGTTGCCGGCCCTGCCAACCGCAAATCTGAGGACGACCGATGTCCAGTTCTCGACCTTCCGCGATCTCGCACTCCCCGTCCGAGACAAAACTCGTCTCGACACACATCGACTCGCCTTATCAACGCCCGGCATCAGAACTTGACTAAAGCAGAGATGCCGAATCTAGTGGCGGAATCTTCGACCGCAGCTGCGGGCATCTAACGTGGATCCACGTCAGTTCGGTGAAAAAACCACTGACGCAACTTCGTGACGGGATCAGTCCCGGAGACGATCCGGATCGTGGCGCACTTCTTCCGCAAATCGACCCGGCCGGCCGTTAAGCCGGCCGATCCATGAACTCGGGCTGCCGGCGCGTTCGCGCGGACGGGATCGGCTCGAGCTTGGCCGCCATTGAGGCCGGCCCGCCAGCGCGGCTTCGGCGCGCGAAGACGTTCATCGAACCCAATGAGGATACGCGATGCGGTACACCAGCCTTGTTCTCGCTGCTGCCAGCCTGTTCGCTGCCACGACGGTGGCTGACGCCGCGTCCGTCTCAGAGCCAGGCCAGACGATCGGGCTCGCGGTTGCTACGCCGCTGCCGGACGGCCTCTACTTCATCAATACGTTCAACTTCGGCCGCCGCAGCACGCAACCTGCCCATACCGATCTCGGGCTCAACATTCCCGTCCTAGTCTGGGCTACGCCGCTTCGCATCTTCGACGGGCATTTCGGGCTGATCGTGGCCATGCCCAACATCTGGGTCTCTAGCCCCGGAACGCGCACGCAGGGCGGCCTCACCGACTTTTTTATTTCCGGCATCGTCGCCTGGGATCTGGGCGGAGGCGTCGGCGTCAGCTACCTTTTGGCGGCCTATCTGCCTTCGGGGACTAACCTCGATGCGGAGACGACCACAATCAACCAGCGGTTTGCGATCGGGTACACCGCTGACGGCTACAATCTCGCGGCCAATCTGTATTACGGCACCATCGTCGGGCCGACCACGAAGAATGGAGCCATATATCCGGATTACCTGAACCTCGATTTGACCGCGACGAAACACTTCGGCAAGTGGGAGCTCGGTCCTGTCGCGTTCGGATCGACCGACCTCCCGACGCGGTTTTCCTCGTACCGTTCCCAAGGGCAGTTCGCCGTCGGCGGACTCGTGGGCTACGATTTCGGTCCCTTCACGGTGCAGGCCTATCTCACCCGCGACGTGATCGAGCGGAACTATGGCGGTCGGGACACGCGAGGATGGCTGCGCGTCGTCGCTCCCTTGTATGTTGGTGATCCGGCCCCGGCTACGCCGGCGCCCCTCAGGGCTCGGTACTGAGAGATTGGGCCCCGGGAGGGCACTGCGCGCCCGCTCCGTGAAGCTTGAGCTCTCTCGACTCCGGGCCCTGCTGCTCCGCTCGCAGGCTGTTCGGGACCCGGTCGTAGCTCGCGCCGGGCGAGCCACCGGCGGACGGATCTGAGCGACTCGGCTCTTCGCTTTCGGCGACTGGCGCACCATCCGGCGCGGTAAGTTCCGATTTCGGAAAGTCGTTCTCAGAATGACATGGCGAGCAGGAAGCGAGGGCATTCGATCAGACCTCAAGACTCATAGTCACTTCCGCAGGGGACCGTCGCCTTCAGGCGTCGGTTGCATGCGGATGGGCCGACGAGCTCGTGAAAGATAAACGCCCTTGATATAATGTTTTGAATGAGCCGCTATCGGCACAACGCGGGCGCAACCTTCAGCCTCAAGTACCACCTCGTGTGGTGCCAAAGTACCGGCGCAAGGTGCTGATCGCGCCTTACGACACGCGGATGCGGGAGATCATCGCAGAGGTTGCGGACAAGGCAGAGTTGATCGCCCACGCGATCGAGGTGATGCCCGATCACGTGCATCTGTTCGTGGAGGCAGACCCAACGCTTGCGGTCGCCGAGATCGTCAATCGCTTCAAAGGCCGCTCGTCTCGGCTGATGCGCCAGAAGCTCCCGGCGCTGCGCTTGCGCCTGCGAACGCCGTGGTCGCGCTCCTACTATGCGGGTTCAGTCGACCACGTCAGCGCCAAGGTGGTCAAAGCCCACATCGCCGCGCAGAAGGGCAGCTGAGCGGTGTCTGTGCGCTCTTACAAGTATCGGCTCCGGCCAAACCGGACGCAGGATACAGCGCTCTACGCAAAGCTCCGCGATTTCTGCGGTCTGTACAACGCCGGCTTGCAAGCGCGTCGAGGCATACCGCCGCCGCGGCATGAGCCTGCGCTACAAGCATCAAGCCAGCGAGTTGGAGGCGTGCCGCGAAGCGACCCGGACGGGCTTGGACGCTGGTCGTTCTCCGCCCTGCAACAGGTGCTGCGCCGGCTGGATCAAACTTATACTGCCTTCTTCAAGTGCGGCCACGGCCTCCCGCGCTTCCGTGCGTCGGCCCGCTATCATGCAGCGACCTTCCGGGTCGGCGACGAGCTGACGATCCGGAAGGATCGGCGCTTGGGCGTGCTCGGCGGCATCAAGGTTGTGTGGCATCGCGCCCTACCAGAGGACGACGAACTGGGCACGGCGATCCTCACGCGACAGCAGGGCAAGTGGTACGTCGTGTTCAGCGTCGAGGCCGCGTTTGCCGAGGCGTGCGGCACGGGTACGGTCGGCATCGATCTCGGCCTGAACAGCCTCATCGCCACCAGCGACGGCGACACGGTCCCGGTACCTCGGTTTGCTCGCACGGTGCAGAAGGCGCAGAGTAGGCGACAGCGTGCACTGGCTCGGTGCCAACGAGGCTCGGAGCGCCGCCTCGAGGCCAGGGCGCGGCTGGCTGCTGGGTCGGCAAGGATCGCCCGGCAGCGTCGGGATCATCCGCATAGGCTTTCCCGGTCCCTGGTCTCCCGCTACCGCAGCATCGCGTTCGAAGACCTCAACCTGACTGCGCTCAAGCGAGGGATGCTCGCGCATTCCATTCACGATGCCGCGTGGTCTCTGCTCGTCCAACTCGTTCGGTACGAGGCTGAAAGCTCCGAAAATCCCCGCCGTTCACGGCGGGGCAGATGTTAATCAGCTGAAGAGTATGCCATCGCTGGAAACGTAGTCTGCGACATCACAGCCGACCGATCGCAACGCCATCGTTGCGGCTCTCAGGGGTGTGGCTTCCAGCGAGATGGTCGGTGTGGTCGAGGTCGGCTAGGGCCTGATCATCGACGGGTAGGAGGCAAACTCTCGTGAGGAAGCACGCACGAACTACGTCACGGCCGCGGTGAATTTTCGTGAGGCGATCGAGGGGCTCGGGCCGCTGCTGGAAACACCCGTCACGGCGCGTTTTGACCGGACAGTGGGGTACTTCCTTAAAATTGAATACGCCAACTGCTTGTTCTTCTCCAAAATTCCGGACGAACAGCGCAAGTCGGTCGAGATCTACGAGGGCTTGGCCGCCGCCTTCCCCGAGGACCCAACCGCTCGCCGGCGCCTCGCGACGGCGACGGACTCGACTCGGAAGGACGATGCGGCAGCCCTGCGACAGGCTATTGCGTTGATCACGGAGGCGATTCCACTTTAAGACGAGCAACCGCACGCCGTGGTGAAAATGGCCTGTTCCAACGAAGTGGATTTCGAGCGACGTGGGGCGCTCGGTCTCATAACGCTGAATCGCCCCAAGGCGCTGAATGCTCTGACGCTCGGCATGATCAGGGCGATGCGCGCGCAGATGCGGGCGTGGGAGGATGACGCGTGTGTTACGCGTGTGGTTGTTCGGGGTAGCGGCGGACGCGCGTTCTGCGCCGGCGGCGACGTCAGGCGCATCTACGAGGCGGCCCGCACCGGCGAGCACGCGATGATGTTCGACATCTGGCGCGGCGAGTATGACCTCGTCGCCGCCATGGCCCGCTACACGAAGCCCATCGTCGCGCTTATCGACGGTATCGTCATGGGCGGGGGGGTCGGCATCTCGGTTCACGGGCCCTACCGTGTTGCTTCTGAGAATTACGCCTTCGCGATGCCAGAGGTCGGCATCGGCTTCATCCCGGATGTCGGCACCACCTACCTGCTACCGCGCTTACCCGGCCATAGTGGCACCTATCTCGCCCTGACCGGCAACAGGATCGGCCCGGGGGACGCCCTCGCGCTGGGCCTCGCCACGCATGCCGCGAAGGCCGCGGACTTCCCGGCGGTGCTCGACGGTCTCGCTAAGGGCGGGCCGATCGACACGGTCCTTTCCGCCCACGCCAGCCCTCCGCCATCCGCTGGTCCGGTGGTGCGGGAGGCAGGCCTACTCGACGCCTGCTTCTCGGCCGGCAGCGTCCAAGCCGTCCTGGCCAACCTCGACGCGGTTGCCGGATCGGACTTTGCCGCCGCGACTGCGCGCACGATCCGCAGCCGTTCACCGACCAGTCTCTGCCTCGCCCAGGAGCAGATGCGGCGCGGCCTCAATTTGACCCTGCCGGAGGCGATCTCGACGGAGTACCGCCTGGTCACGCGGATAATGCAGGGTCATGATTTCTACGAGGGTGTGCGCGCCGTCCTGGTCGACAAGGACAACCGTCCGGCCTGGCAGCCCGCCGCACTCGATGACGTCGACCGCGCCGCGATTCTCTCCGCTTTCGAGCCCACGGGAGATCCGGAGCCGAATTTCGGGTGACCGCGAGCCGGGACGCGCGACGCGGTGCTCACGACCTGCGCCCCTCGCCGGGCAGGAGCACCATGGAGAAGTAGGGCGCGTCGTCGTCGGCCTTGTCGGCCAGCATCACGACGCGCTCGCCCGCCATCGTGCCGCGCTCGACATAGACCGCGCGCTCCAGCAGCCCGGAGGCGGCCAGCGCCGCGCGCACCTTGGGCAGGTGACGCCCGAGCTTCATCACGACCGCGGCATCGGTCGCGCGCAGGCGCTCGGTCAGCGCGGCGAGCGACAGGGTCGCGGGCAGGACCGTGAGGACGTCGTCGCCCCAGGTGATCGGGGTGCCGGCCCGGGTCCAGCAGCCGGACATGCCGGTCACGCCCGGCACCACCTCCACGGGGAAGCGGTCCTTGAGGCGGCGCCACAGATGCATGAACGAGCCGTAGAAGAACGGGTCGCCCTCCGACAGGATCGCCACGTCGCGTCCGGCGCCGAGATGGTCGGCGAGCCGCCCGGCCGCGTCGTCGTAGAAGCCCGCGAGCGCCGCCACGTAGTCCGGATGCTCGGGGTGGATCTCGGTGGTGTAGGGATAGGCCAGCGCCATCTCGCGGGCGGGGTCGCGCAGGATCGCGTCCGCGATGGTGCGGGCGTTGCCCCGCTTCCCGCGCTTGCAGAAATGCACCAGCACTGGCGCCCGCATCAGGATACGCTGTGCCTTCACGGTCAGCAGGTCCGGATCCCCCGGGCCCATCCCAACGCCGTAGAGGGTTGCCGTCCGTCCGGACACCGCTCAGCCGACCGCTGCATCCACCGGACGGGCGATGAACGCGACCTCCGGGGCGTCACGCGGATCGAGATAGGCGCGCACGACCTCCGACGACACGTCCTCAATCCGATCTGGCTTCCACTGAGGCGTGCGATCCTTGTCGATGACGACAGCCCGAACACCTTCGTAGAAGTCATGGCCGTCGAGGATCCGGCACACCAGCCGGAATTCGAGCCTGAGGCAGTCCTCGAGGGAGTTGAACTCCCTCGCCGCCCGCAGCGCGGCGAGCGAGATCTTAAGGCTGGTCGGTGATCGGGTTCGAAGGAGGGCAAGCACGGTGCCGGCCCACGCATCGTCCTCGCGCGCCAACGCGGCGACGATCTCCTCTAAGCTGTTGAAACCGAAACAGCGGTCGATGAGGGCACGCCGAGCCGAGAGGGGCGCCGTGTCGGGCGTTTCCGCGTACGACGCCAAGATCTCGCCGATCCCTCCGGCATCGGTGCCGCTTCCCGAAGCGGTGAGCCGTTGGACGAGCCTGGGCACCTGCTCGGAGGGGATGAAGAGATCGGCCAATCCGAGCGCGATCGCGTCGCTGGCGCCGACGGACGCGCCTGTGAGCCCGAGATAGGTCCCACATTCCCCGGGAGCCCGGGACAAGAGCCAAGTCGCGCCGACATCCGGGATCAGACCGATCCCGACTTCCGGCATCGAGAGGCGCAGATCCTCAGTGGCGATCCGGTGGGACGCGTGCCCAGTCAATCCGAGTCCGGCCCCGATGACGATCCCCGACATGATCCCGATCACCGGACGCGTGCAGCGGGCAATCAGCGCGTCCAACACGTACTCGTCATGCCAGAAGCGCTGGGCCAATCCGTCCCGGCGTCGGCCACTCGCATGCAGCATCCTGACGTCGCCGCCCGCGCAGAAACCCCGTTCTCCTGCGCCGTCGATGAGAATTGCGCTGATCCCGCTCTCGACTTCCCACGCCGTGATTGCCGCGAGCATTCGGGTGACCATGCCAGGGGTCAGGGCATTCAACACCGCGGGACGATTTAAAGTGAGATGCCCGAGCCGTCCGCTCCGGCGTATGCGCACCTCATCCGTCGGAGCCGCGGCCAATCCGTTCATCGCCCGACCTGAACCGGATCTGACCTCAGACTCTGTTCGCGCCTCCACATGACGTCTGTCTGCCCGGCATTGCAGTTCTCGAAGCGTGAGACGACAAACAGTAGATCGGAGAGCCGATTGAGATATGGGAGACCGAAATCATCGGTCGCGGGCGCCCGATCGGCAGGTTGCAGACCGTCCAACCGGTTGGACGCCTCCATCAGCGTGAAGAGATCCCGCTCGGCGCGTCGGCAGACGGTTCGCGCCACGTGTGCGAATGCCGCCGATTGAACGCCTCCTGAGAGGATCGGCTCCTTCAGCTGACCGAACTCGCTGTTGAGCGCTGCGACGAGCATCTCTAGCCGCGCGAGGTGATTTGGTGACAGGCGCTGCGTACCAGGGCCCCTGATCTGAGCACCGAGATCGCACAGATCATGCTGGACCAGCGACAGAAACGACCGGATCTTATCGGATCCCGACAGCGCGATTACGACACCGATCCAGCTATTGAGTTCGTCCACTGCGCCGAGGGCCTGGATGACGGGGTTGTCCTTGTCCACGCGTAGCCGGTTATCGAGTCCGGTCTGGCCATGATCGCCAGCGTGGGCCGCGATTTCCGAAAGCCGAGAACCCATCTTCTGACCCTCCCACAGAGTGTCCGCGAGCGACGTTGATGTCGTATCCCGAAGAGCGCGACGGTCTCTGGCCTCCAAACGCCGCTTACGATCTGAAAGACGCTGAAATGCTCCTAGAAGACCGGTGTCTCCCGATAGGTACCCCAGACCTTCTTCAGCGTCTCGATGATGTCACCCATGGTTGCCCCTGAGCGGACCAGCTCGATGGTGATCGGCATGATGTTCTGCGCCGGATCTTTGGCCACCGCCACGAGCTGCTGCAGGAGCAGGTCGAACTTCACCGGATCGCGCTCCTGCCGGACCCGGCGGGTGCGGGCACATTGCCGGTCGGCGGTCGACTGGTCGTAGGGGTGCGTCTCGATCTTCGGATCCGGGGTGTCGTCGACGAGACGGTTGACGCCGATTACGGGCTTCTCGCCGGTCTGCTTCCGGATCGCGGTCTCGTAGGCGAAATCCGCGATATGCTTCTGGAACCATCCCTCTTGGATCAGCTTCAGCGTGCCGCCGCGCTCCTCCACTTCCTTGAGGATCTCGAAGATACGCTTCTCGTACTCCGTGGTCAGGGTCTCGATGTAGTACGAGCCGCCGAGCGGGTCTGTGACCTGAGTGACGTTGGTCTCCTCCGCGATGACCTGCTGGGTGCGCAGGGCCATGCGCATTGCGTCCTCGGTGGGGATGGCGAAGGCCTCGTCGTAGCCGTTGGTATGGAGCGACTGGCAGCCTCCGAGCACGGCCGCGAGCGCCTGCATCGAGGTACGCACCACGTTGACCATGTACTGCGGCTTGGTGAGCGAGGCGGCTGCCGTCTGGCAGTGGAAGCGCAGGCGCATTGATTCCGGGTTCTTGGCCCCGAAACGCTCCTTCATGATCTTGGCGTAGCAGCGCCGGAGCGCCCGAAATTTGGCGATTTCCTCGAAGAAGTCCGCCTGGCAGACGAAGAAGAAGGCGAGCCGCGGCGCGAAGGCGTCGACCGGCATGCCGGTCTTCAGCACCTCGTCGACGTAGACGATGAGGTTGGCCAGCGTGAAGGCGGCCTCGTGGAGCGGCGACGACCCAGCCTCGGAGATGTGGTAGCCCGAGATGTTGATCGGGTTATAACGCTTCATGTGCTTGGCGCAGTAGGTGATGCAGTCGCGCACGATCCGGACCGATGGCTCCACCGGGAAGATATACTCCTTCTGCGCCATATACTCCTTGAGAATGTCGGCCTGGATCGTCCCCGAGAGCTTGTCGAGGTCGTAGCCGCGTTTCTCTGCCAGGACAATGTACATGGCGAGCAAGATCCACGCGGAGGGGTTGATCGTCATGGAGACGGAGATCGTCTCCAGGTCGATGCCGTCGAACAGAGCCTCCATGTCGGCCAGCGTGTCGATCGCCACGCCCTCGCGCCCGACCTCGCCCTCGCTCATCGGGTGGTCGGAGTCGTAGCCCATCAGGGTCGGCATATCGAAGTCAGTCGAGATGCCGGTCTGGCCTTGGGCGATCAGGTACTTGAAGCGCTTGTTGGTGTCCTCGCCGGTGCCGAAGCCGGCGATCTGGCGCATCGTCCAATTCCGCGAGCGGTACATGGTCGGGTACGGACCGCGGGTGAATGGGTAGCGGCCGGGCAGCCCGATATCCTCGATCGGCGTCTCGGCGGCGTCGGCGGCCGTGTAGACGCGCTTCACTGGGATGTCGCCGAGGGTGAAGAAGGCGGGCTTGCGCTCGGCCTGCTTCTTCATAAAGGCACCGACCTCCTTCTCCTCCCAGTCGGCCACCTCTGAGCGCAGCGCGTCGACGGTGGTCCGGTCGATGAGACTGGTCATGACGATGCTCCGGGTTCGTCGGCCTCTGACGCGAGGGCCTGTTCGAGGAGTGCGGCGGCGAGGCTGTAAGGGTCGCCGGCCCGCGCACTGAGGCGCTCCGCCAGCGGGCCACTGAGGCGTTGCGCGCCACGGCTGAAGCGCTCGATCAGCAGATTCTCGGCGGTCTTCTCCAAGCGGAAGCGCGCGATTGCCTGCCGACGCCGGGCTCCGGTCTCGGTCTCGAAGGCGACGCGTCGATGGTCCTCGACCGCCGCGATTAAGGACTCGAAGCCCTCGCCCTTGTAGGCGGAGAGGCCGATCACCGGGATGCGCCACTCCGCGTGCCGGGCGGTGAGCGCCCCGAGCGTGAGCATCTGCTTCAGGTCGGTGAGGGTGCGGTTGGCGTCGCTGCGGTCGCATTTCGACACGACGTGGATGTCGGCGATCTCCAGGATGCCGGCCTTGATCGCCTGGATCTCGTCCCCGAGCCCGGGGGCCGAGACCACGATTGTGGTGTGCGAGGCTCGGGCGATCTCGACCTCGTCCTGGCCGACGCCCACCGTCTCGATGATCACGGTGTCGAAGCCCGCCACGTCGAGAATGTCGACTGCGTCGAGGGCGGCCCGGGCCATGCCGCCCATGGCGCCCCGGGTGGCCATGCTGCGGATGTAGACGCCCGCGTCGCAGACGTGGTCGGCCATCCGGATCCGGTCGCCCAGGATGGCGCCGCCCGAGTACGGACTTGACGGGTCGATCGCCACGACGCCGACCTTCTGGCCGGCCCGACGCAGATGAGCTGTGAGCGTCGCCACGAGGGTCGACTTGCCGCTACCCGGCACGCCGGTGAGGCCGACCACGTGGGCGCGTCCGGCCCGGCCGTAGATCTCGGCCAGCGCTGGGCGCGCTTCTGGGGAGCCGGCCTCGGCTCGGGAGATCATCCGCCCGATTGCCGGCACCGCGCCCGCGGCGATCCGCTCGACGAGGTCGAGGGAGGGGACCCGTGTCACGCAGCCCCCCGGTCGGCGATCTGCGCGTGCATGTCGCGGAACACCGCCCGGTCGTCGATCACTCGACGGGCCTTGAAGTCGGTGCGCGGGAAGGTGTTGGCTGCCAGGATTTCAGCCTGCGCCCGCAGGCCCAGCATCTTCTGCAACCGGTGGCAGGCCGCGCGGCGGAAATCCTCCACCCCTTCCGGCCCGCGGGCGAACACACTGTCGTCCGCCTCGATGCGTAGCAGCAGCTCGTCCATCGCCGCCTGACGGCTGATGACGATGCGATGCTCGCCGCCGTAGCCTGAGGTCTCGTTGAGCGCTGCGTCGATCTCACTCGGATAGACGTTCTCGCCGCGGATCGTGAACATGTCGTCGATCCGGCCGAAGATGCCCTGCGGCAGGCTCGGGTATGTGCGCCCGCACGGGGTCGGGTCGTCGGTCCACAGGGTCAGGTCGCCCGAGGCGAGCCGGATCATCGGCTGCGAGGTGCGCTCCAGATGCGTGTAGACCGGCGTGCCGCGGCTGCCGTAGGGCACGCGCCGCATGGTGGCCGGGTCACAGACCTCGGTGTAGACCACGTCCTGCCAGCAGAGCATGCCGGGGGTCTCGGCGGTGCCAGAGACGTTCATGAACGGCGACATCTCCGCCATCGAGCCGCAGTCGAACACCTTGGCGCCGAAGGCCTCGGCGATGCGGTCGCGCACGCCGGGGATGGAAGCGCCGGGCTCGCCCGAGAAGAACATGATGCGCAGGCCGAAGCTGCGCGGGTCGAGGCCCTCCTCGCGAGCGACCTCGGCGAGGTGCAGCGCGTAAGTGGGCGTACCGTAGAAGGCCGCGGGCTTGAGGCTTGCCAGCCACTGGGCGCAGCGGGCAGTCATGCCGGGCGCGCCGGCGCCGAACGGGAAGGACTGGGCGCCCAGGCGCTCCGCCCCGGCGAGCGCCCCCCAGCTGCCCATATACAGGCTGAGGATCGCGGCGACGCAGACCATGTCGCCCGGCCGGATCCCCATGCCCCACATGATACGAGCATGGGCGTTGGCGATGGCGTTCCAATCGTTGCGGCCGATGGCGAACGCGGTTGGCCGCCCGGTGGTGCCGCTCGTGCCGTGAATATGGAAGATCTCCCGGTCGGGCACGCAGAGATAATCGCCGAAGGGTGGGGCCGCGTTCTGCGACGCCCGTAGCTCGGCCTTCGTGACCACCGGAACCCGGTCCTCGAAATCCTCCAGGCTCTTCAGTTGGTCCGGGTGGAAACCGGCCTCATCCCAGCGTCGCCGGTAGAAGGGAGCGTTGGCGTAGGCGTAGCTACAGACCTCGCGCAGGCGGCCCAGGATTGCGGCCTCGCGCTCCCCCGCCGGCATGGTCTCGCGCCGCGGAAACCAGTAGCGACTGCCGGCGTCCGGGAAGTAGCTGTCGTCGTAGGCGGTCGGGAAGGTCCAGGCTTCCATGATCGCCTCCTCAACGCTCGCCACGCTCGGCGACCAGCCGGCGTAGGGTGCTGACGATGACTTCCGGCGGCGTGTCCTGCAGCAGGACCTCGCGCACGCCCATCTCCTTGATGGCGACGACGTCCTCGTCGGGCATCACGCCACCCGCGATCACGATGAGGTCGTTCGCCTGCTGCTCCGAGAGGAGCTTGAAGATCTTCGGGAAGACCGTGAGCTGGACCCCCGACAGGAGGCTGACGCCGAGCACGTCGACATCCTCCTGGATCGCCGCCGTGACCACCTCCTCAGGAGTGCGGTGCAGGCCCGAGTAGATCACGTCCATGCCGGCGTCGCGCAGCGTCCGGGCGACCACCTTCACGCCACGGTCGTGGCCATCCAGGCCGACCTTGGCCAGCAACACGCGGATCGGCTGGCTCATTCCGGGCTCTCGCTATTGAATTCCGAACTCCGTATGCCATCGGTACGATCGTGCAGGTTGAGCGTCAAGATAGAACTTATATTGCAGCGCAGAAGCCGGCGTCCCCTTGTGCGGCAAAGGCAGACGGGACTCTGAGTCAAGAATTTCGCGCTGAGGACGGAATTCAAACCGACTCGCGGGACTGCAACGTTGGGCTGAGCGGAGGAACTGATGTGCACAACCGAGGAACACCAAGCCGCGTCTGTGATCGCGCGGTTCCTCAAAAATTGGGGGGTCGAGCGGGTCTACGGCCTCTGCGGCGGCCACATCATGCCGATCTGGATGGCCGTCGATGCCGCCGGCATCCGCATCGTGGATGTGCGCGACGAGCGCGCGGCCGTACACATGGCGCAGGGTGAGGCTGAGGTGACAGGCGCCCTCGGCGTCGCCTTGGTGACGGCGGGGCCGGGCGTCACGAACGCCATGACCGGCATCGCGAACGCGCACGTCTCGCGTGCGCCGATCCTGATCCTGTCGGGGACACCGCCGCGGACCCAGGAAAACCGGGGCGCTCTGCAGGACCTCGACCACGCGCGCCTGGTCGGCCCGATTACCCGCTATGCCCGCACCGTGCGCGAGCCTGGCCTCATCCCGCAGGAGCTCGCGGAAGCGGCGGCCCGGGCCCTGGGGGAGGGGGGCGACCCGGGGCCTGCCTACCTCGACGTCCCGACCGACGTGCTGCGGGCCGACGTACCCGCACCGCTCTTGCTGCCTGAACTGATGCGCCCTCGGGTCCTGACGCGGCCGCGGCCCGATCCCGAGGCGGTTGACCGCGCCGTCGACTTGCTGGTCGCAGCCAAGCGCCCATTGATCGTCAGCGGGCGCGGCGCACGCGGGGCGGGGCCGCAGCTCCTGGCGCTGCTCGACCGCCTCGGTTGTCCCTATCTCGACACCGGCGAGAGCCGTGGGCTCGTGCCAGATGATCACCCGTCCGTGGTCGCCGCGATGCGCGGCCGCGCGATGGCCGAGGCCGACCTCGTGGTCACGGTCGGCCGGCGTCTCGACTTCCAGCTCGCCTACGGCTCGCCAGCGGTATTCAGCGCCGCGCAATTTCTGCGCATCGCCGGGGCGCCTGCGGAACTCCGCGACAACCGCCCCGGGACGGCAATTCTGGCCGATCCCGGGGAGACGCTGACGGCGCTGGTGCGCGGCGTCGAAAAGCGCGAGCCGCTGGTCGATCGAGCCTGGGTCGATGCATTGCGGGTTGGCCATGTCGTGCGGGTCGACAAGCTCCGCGAGCAGGCCCGCGCGGCGCCCGATGGTTCAGATGGGCTGATGCACCCGAACCGGCTGCTCGACGCGCTGCAGGCGGTCGCCGGCTCTGAGGCGATCATCTGCACGGACGGCGGCGATTTCCTCAGCTTCGCCCGGGTCGGCCTCTCGGCCCGGATTGTACTGGATCCCGGGTCGTTCGGCTGCATCGGCGTCGGCGTACCCTATGGGATCGCCGCCGCCCTCGCGGCGCCCGAACGGGACGTCGTGGTCGCCACCGGGGACGGCGCCTTCGGATTCAACGCCATGGAGCTCGACACCGCCCAGCGGCACGGGGCCAAGGTCCTGTTCGTGGTGGCTAACAACGGAGCTTGGCAGATCGAAGTCCACGACCAGACCGTCACGCACGGGCGCGTGGTCGGGACGCGGCTCCAGCACGCCGACCACGCTGCGATGGCCCGTGCCTTCGGCCTGTACGCCGAGCGTGTGGAGCGGGCCGACGCGCTGCCCGCGGCTCTCGCGCGGGCGATGGCGAACCGGCCGGCCCTGCTCGACGTGTTGGTGACCGGGGAGGCGGTCTCGTCGGATGCAAAGAGTGGCCTCGCCTGGGTCCCAGACCTGCAGCCCCTTGAGGCTTGGGACCGGGCCGAGCGGGCTTGGCGCGCCGGCTGAGCGGGACCGGGGTCAGCGATTTACGAGGCGGGCCGGGTTGATGAAGACGAGGAGCGCGCCGATCACGAGCGTGGCGCCGAGCACCATCACCCCCTGTCCGGTGCTGCCGGTGGCGTCCTTGACCCAACCCAGGAGGTACGGGCTCACGAAGCCCGCGACGCTGCCCACCGAGTTTGCCACCGCGAGGCCGGTCGCCGCTGCCGCGCCCGTGAGAACGCTCGGCGCCAGAGTATAGAATTGTGGGATGCAGGTGAGGGTGCCGGCGGACGCGACCGTGAGAGCGGCGAGTGCCATCGCGGGGCTGTGGGCCACCAGCACGCTGGCGATGAGCCCCGCCGCTCCCACGAGGGCGGGGACTGCGAGATGCCAACGCCGCTCGCGCTGGCGGTCCGAACTCAATCCGACGATGTACATCGTCACCAGCGCCCCCGTGTAAGGGATCGCGGTGAGCAGGCCGACGGTCAGCGGATCCTTGACCCCGCTATCGCGGATGATCGTCGGCAGCCAGAAGCTGAGACCGTAAAGACCCATGGTGAAGAAGAAGTAGGTGCCGCTGAGCAGCCAGATCCGGCCGCTGGTCAGACCGTGGCGGGCGGTGTGCAACGGCTTCTCGCGCGCCTCCGCGGCGATGTCGGCGGCGATCTGCTGTTTCTCGTCCTGTGCGAGCCAAGCCGCCGAGGCCGCGTTGTCGTCGAGCCGGAATAGGCAGACAATCCCGAGCAGCGAGGCGAGCAGACCTTCGATCAGGAACATCCACTGCCATCCCTGGAGGCCAGTCGCTCCATGGAAGGCGGTCATGATCCAGCCTGACAGCGGGCCGCCGACGATGCCCGAGAGCGGGATTCCCGCCAAAAACAGCGCCGAGGCTTTGCCGCGATAGGCGGAGGGGAACCAAATGGTCAGGTAGTAGATGATCGCCGGGATAAATCCGGCCTCCGCCACGCCCAACAGGAAGCGGAGGACGTAGAAGCTCGTCGGCGACGTGACGAACATCATGGCGGCTGAGATCACGCCCCAGGTGATCATGATTCGCGCGATCCAGTAGCGGGGACCAAATCGCACCATGATGATGTTGCTCGGGACCTCGAATAAGGCGTAGCCAACGAAGAACACGCCCGCTCCCAGCCCGTACACCGTTTCACTGAATTTCAGGTCGCTCAGCATCTGTAGCTTGGCGAAGCCGACATTCACGCGATCGAGGTAAGCCGCGACGTAGCAGAGAAGTAAGAACGGCACGATCCTGCGCAGCAATCTCCCGTAGAGAGCATCGCGCGAAGGCAGATCGGTGACCGGGGCCAGCGTGAGACCGCTCGACATAACGTCCTCCCTCTGTAATAGAGCTAGTCTATTATTGTGACTTGGTGGATCGAGCCCGGAATATTCTATCGGCGTTGGCCGATCACAGTCCCATTCGCATTTCCAGGGAGCACGCCGGTGGCGTTCCGGCGAGGAAATTGCTGTTCGGCGCCGTTCGCGGCCTCGAACTCGGAATTCGGTACACGGAACGCAGCGTGCAGAGCGCTTGCTCTTCTGTCAAGCGGGCGTGATATCGTTGTCGTGTTCGCGTATCGGAGGACGGGGCTTGCAGTCACTCGAGCCATCGACGAGCCTCGTCGATCAAGCCTATACCGTGATCCTCGACGCTTTGTGTGATGGCACGTTCAAGCCTGGCGAACGACTCACGCAGGACGACATCGCGGCCCGGCTCAGCGTCTCACGCCAGCCCGTCACCCATGCGCTCGCGGTGCTGAAGGCGCAGGGCTTCCTGATGCAGTCAGGTCGTCGCGGGCTCACCGTCACCGCCGTCGAACCCGAATTTTTCCAGGCGATCTATCAATTCCGCTCGGCCGTCGAGCCCCTCGCGGTCAGCCTCGCGACACAGCGTCTGACTAAGAACGCCATCGTGCGCGGGCGCTCGCTGGTGGAACACGGTCGCAACTTGGTGGTGGCTGGCGACGCGCGCGCCACACTCCAGGCCGACATGGATTTCCATGCCTTCATCTACGAGCTGTCCGGCAATCCGATCATCGGAGAGACCATGCGCCTACACTGGCTCCACCTGCGCCGAGCGATGGGTCAGGTGCTCCGCTATCCGGGCATGTCGATCAGCGTGTGGCAGGAGCACAGCCGCATTCTCGAACGTATGATCTTCGGTGACGCGGCCGGCGCTGCAGATCTGATGCGCCGGCATGTTGTCGAGGCCTATGAGCGGGTCCGGATCGACCCGGAGGCGAAATAAGACATCCGACTGGGTACGACCGGAGACAGCCTCCGAGAACCCGGAGAAGACGCCGCGAGATTATCACAATCGGGAACAGATTTTCGATTCAAGAACTAGAATTTTGAATAACGCTGCGATTTGTGAGACCTCGCGACCGCTGTAACTGAATGGGCCTTGAGAGATCGGGTACGAGAGCCTCAGGTTGGGTGCGACGCAACGTCGATTGATACACCGCAACAACCGACACACCGCACCATATGAGGATCTCGCAACATCTGAGAGCCTTCGCGACGGAGCTTTCGCCGCGGAGCGAGCGGATCCCGACACCGCGCACGGCCACGACTCTTATTCTCGGTGTCACGTTCGAGAGCATTCTCTTCTCGCCGTTCCGGTGCTGCAATGTCCGGGCAAGCGCTGAAAGCCGCGCTTCTGCGAGGTGGTCAGGCGAGACCTGGGTCGTCTCGTGGCCTGCGCCGAAGCGGTGTTCGCCCGTCCCTGACAGGCGGCACGACAGAAACCGTCGTCCTGCACATGGGCGGCCAGCCCGTGCGCTCTCGATCCTCGGGTTTGAAGGTGCCACTAGGTGGCACCCACAGCGATTGGCAGACGTGATGCGCGTCGCCGCACCGCCGCGACCTGCGCGCTACGCGCTCCTCGCGGCCCGGGCTGCCGGATCATTCTGGCGCCTCTGCGTATCTCGTTCCGCCGGCCCCTGTGCAGTGCTGCTGATGCAAACCTTTCACCTCCAATCGTGCGCGCCGCCCGACTCCTGCAAAATCGCCCGAAGTGGGCGGGCATCCCGGCTCGACTTGGCCGAGGCTGTTCACGCGTGCGTGGGCGGAAGGCGTCAACAATCGAAGCACTCCGGCTTCGGAGCGCTGCGATGAGCCAGGTCCTGTCACCGGAGTCAGATTGGGTCCATCACGGCGAGCTGCCCAGCATCACTCACCAGCTCGCGACTGCCGAGTGGGCCTTCTACGACGTCCGTTACGCGGCTCCCGGCTCGTGCGAAGGGCGCGCCACGCGCCTGCACATCTCTCATCGACCCGACGCGCTGCGCCTGGCCTCGAACATGCCGTGCGACGCCCCGGCTGCTCCAAGCGCGGCCGTCTTCACGCCGGGACAGACCGTCCGCTGCGGCTGGCACGGCAGCGGGCGCGGTCGCCATCTCATGCTCGCGCCAGAGTTCGTCGCAGCCGTTCTCGGGGACGAGACCGCGACACTCTCAGCACGATCGTTCGCCGACAATCGGCAGCCGGACGCAACCGATGCGGCGATCGGCCAGCTCATGACAGTTTTCGCCGACGAGATCGCCCGTGCGGATCAAGCCGATCCGCTCTTCCTGCAGACCCTGGCCGCCGCGCTGGTGCACTACGTTGCCCGGCACAAGCCGTCGCGAACGAGCGCGCGCGGCGGCCTCGCCCCGAGGCAGTTGCGGCGGATCCTCGATGCAATCGAGTCGCGGCTTTCGGAGCGGCTGGATCTGACGGAGTTGGCCAGCGTGATCGGCACTAGCACACGCTATCTCTGCAGGGCGTTCCGGCAATCCACCGGGCACTCACCGCACCAGTACATCCTTCGGCGCCGGATCGACCGTGCTTGCGATCTGATTCGCTCCGGTGATTTGTCCCTCGCCGACATCGCTCACGCGACAGGGTTTGCCGGCCACAGCCAAATGACCGCCACCTTTCAACGTATCCTGCAGGTGCCCCCCTCACATTTCCGGACGCAATACCGCTCGCGGCCACCCCACATCGCTGAGCGGCCTTCGCAACCCGATAGCAAGGCGTGAGGGACCCTTCGTTCGGTCAGTCCAGGCGGGGATCCATCGCTGGCCGAGAGCGCTTCCGGAATGTTCCACCGCGGCAGACGTATATCGGAGCGCGTTGGCTTTCTCAGATCGGCCGCCAGCCTCAGCACCGCGGTCCTTTTCCTACCTCGTATCCCGCGGCGCGTTCTCGATTAAGCAATTCGTTCCCGCACCTGCAAAGACAACGACTTGAAAGTCGCTTATCTGAGGTATCATCACATCGGCATGATGTCTTCGTACGAGCGCGTTCGTCAGTGATCATGTAACACGTTCGCTGTGATCGCTGAAGGCTACGTCCTTTGTGCTTCCCACGTCTCAACAACGGGGTACCTCGGCCCGACCGACCGTCGGGCCGTCTTTTTTAACCGCTTCCCCCACGCCGCGATCAGCACTCGCTTTGGCAGAAACATTGCTTTGACAATGGTATGGCCGTGTTCCATTTTGAATGCTCCGTCTACCGTCGCTGTGTCAGCGGCCTTTCGGTTGCCAGCGAGCAGATCGTTGCTCAGACCGAGGCGGAGGCGATAGCTGAAGCGAACGCCCGATTTGCGCGTCTTCTAGCCAGCCGAGCCGGGTGTGCAGCCTTGAGAGACGATGCTGGTCGGATTGTCTGGACTCTTCGCCGCACGGACGCGAGACGAACATGAACGAGCCCATCCAAGCCGCTTACGCGGCTTTGGATGAGGGTTCCGGCCTTTCGACCGCGGCCAGGTCCTGACCGATGGTCCACAGCACCCAGGCCGAGGCTTGGTCGCGGGTGATCACCCGCCCACCCTGACGAACGTCGATCTTGATACCCCTGTGGCGCACGTGACCCGCAGAGACGAGATCGGCATCCTGGCGCGTTCGCTGGCTGTGTTCAGAGACACGCTCGCAGCCAAGCGCGTCTCCGACGAAGCTGCTGAAGTTGAGGGGCAGGCGCGGACGATCCGTGCGGAGACGTTGGACGAGACCGCCAAGCTCTTCGAGCAACGTGCCGCCGGGCTGATATTGGCCCTTTCGGAAGCCGCAACCAGCATGGAAGTGACCGCGCAGTCGATGACCGCTTGTGCCGACCAGACCACAGGCGAATCGATGGGTGTCGCCATGGCCGCGCGAAAAACCTTCGCCAATGTTCAGACCGTGGCTGCGGCGCCTGAGGAATTTGCGACCTCCGTGCAGGAGATCGCCGCACAGGTCGCAGACTCGTCGCGGATCGCCGGCCAGGCCGTCGCAGTCGCGCGGCGCGCGGGCGACATCGTACAGGCTTCCGCGGCGACGGCCGAACGCATCGGTGTGGTGGTTGTGCTCATCGACGGCTGAACCGCTCCGAGTTTCCCGGAGGCCGTTTGGTTTGGGTCAGGCGGCCAAGGCTTGGACCTCGGCCTGGGCATAATAGCGTGCCTCCGCCTCGGCGGGAGGGATGTGGCCGATCGGTTCGAGCAGCCGGCGCTGATTGAACCAATCTACCCATTCGAGCGTGGCGTACTCGACTGCCTCGAATGAGCGCCATGTCCCGCGCCGATGGATGACCTCCGCCTTGAACAGGCCGATCACCGTCTCGGCCAGAGCATTATCGTACGAATCGCCGACGCTGCCGACGGAGGGCTCGATGCCCGCCTCGGCGAGGCGCTCGGTGTAGCGGAGGCCCACGTATTGCGATCCGCGGTCGGAATGGCAGACGAGGCCGCTGCCGGCGAAGGGGCGGCGCTCGTGCAGGGCCTGCTCCAGGGCATCGAGCACGAAGTCCGCCCGAGCCGAGCGTGAGACACGCCAGCCCACGATCCGGCGGGCGAAGACGTCGATCACGAAGGCCACGTAGACGAAGCCGCTCCAGGTCGCCACGTAGGTAAAATCCGCGACCCATAGCCGGTTCGGGCACGCGGCCTTGAACTGACGATTGACCCGGTCGCGCGGACAGGCCGCTGCCGGATCTGGGACGGTGGTGCGGACCTTCCGCCCTCGGACGACGCCAGCCAAGCCCATCGCCCGCATCAGCCGGGCCACCGTACAGCGCGCCACCACGATCCCCTCGCGGGCGAGCTGTCGCCAGACCTTGCGCACGCCGTAGACGCGGAAGTTCGTCTCGTACACGCGCCGGATCTCGGCCGAGAGCGCCGCGTCGCGCCTGGCTCGAGCCGGCAGTCTCCCGGGATCGGCCCGCCGCGCGGCATGGGCACGATACGTCGACGGGGCGATCGGCAGCACCCTGCAGATCGGCTCGACCCCGTAGAGCGCACGGTGCTCGTCGATGAAGGCGATCATGACCGGAACCGGCGGTCGAGCTCCGCCTGGGCAAAATACGCCGACGCCTTCCTGAGGATCTCGTTGGCCTGCCGGAGCTCGCGGACCTCCCGCTCCAGGGTCTTGATCCGCTCGCGCTCGTCCGTGGTCGGCCCTGTACCCTTGCCTCGATCTCGCTCGTCTTGGCGAACCCACTTGCGCAGCGTCTCGCCAGAGCAACCGATTTTGGCCGCGATTGACTGGATCGCGGCCCATTGCGAACCATGCTCGCTCTCATGCTCCCGGGCCAGCCGGACTGCCCGCTCGCGAACCTCAGGGGAAAAGGGTGGGGTATGCTTCGTCATGGCTCCAGTCTCTTGTCTTATGAAGGAATGGCTCCTTGGCTGGGGCTGCATCGAAGGGTCGTTGCCCGTCATGCAGGGGAATGCGGGCCGAAATTCTCTTGGTCGACACAGGACCGCTCTTGAGTGTGGCCGCTCTCCAAAACCTTCACCGACTTGAACGGATACAGGGGCTTCGGGCCCGTATGACAAGACGAAGCGGCGAGGCGAAACATGCAGCAGACCATCGGGATCGACATAGCTAAGGATACCCTTGACGCCTACCGGTTGGGCGATGGGCATCGGCTAAATGTCGACAATAATCGTGAAGGCCATCGGCTACTTCTGAAATGGATCGGAAAATGTCAGAAGATACTGATT
>NZ_FPBW01000017.1:0-165101 GCF_900116795.1 Methylobacterium sp. UNCCL125
AAGGGATGCAGAACCCGGCTGGGGTCACGCCGGTCCGGGATCACGGCGGCGAGCTTGTCGGCGATGTCCAACCGCCGGGCGGCCTGGGCGAGCAGCAGGACGCCGCCATCCGAGGTCAGGCGTCCGCCATCGAAGGCGGCTGTGAGCTTCTTGCCCCGAACGGATGGAAACGCGAACGGGAGACACGTAGGATCGGACATGGCGGGCGTGGCAGGCTCGGTGCGGTCTGAAGGCTTGGCGTCAGCACCCAATCCCTAAGCCACATCAATGCTTTACGCTACGCTCGCCATCCCAGATCCACCGTCCTCGTGAATAAGACGGGCTAGCGTCGCAAGGCCCGCCTCAAACACGCGCGCGGCTTCCGTCCGCGACACCGCCCTCCTTCCGGCCGATGGATAGAGTTATGCTGATCGATCAGCGAGCGACGCGACCGCACATCTTCCTCAGTGCCTTCGACATGCACTGCGTCGTCCACCAGAACCCAGGCATGTGGCGGTATCCGGGAGACCAGACGCACAATTACAAGGATATCGAATACTGGATCGAGCTGGCCCGCGTGCTGGAGCAGGGCGGGTTCGATGCGCTCTTCATCGCCGACGTGCTCGGCTTCTACGATGTCTATGGCGGCAACCGCGATGCGGCGCTGCGTACGGCCGCGCAGGCGCCGGTCGGCGATCCGCTCATGACCATCGCGGCCATGTCGGCAGCCACGACCCATCTGAGCTTCGGGGCCACCGTCTCGCTGACCTACGAGCTGCCCTACAAGTTCGCGAAGACGATGACCACCTTGGATCATCTGACGAAAGGTCGTGTCGCCTGGAATATCGTGACGTCTTACCAGCAGAGTGCGGCCGTCAATCTCGGACTCGACACGCAAATCGCCCATGACGAGCGCTACAACATGGCCGATGAGTTCATGGAAGTCTGCTACAAATTGTGGGAAGGCTCCTGGGAGGACGATGCGGTGCGGCGCGATGTCGAGACCGGCCTCTACACCGACCCCTCCAAGGTTCACGACATTCGGCACGCGGGCAAATACTACAAGGTCCCGGGCGCACATCTGTGCGAGCCCTCCCCGCAGCGCACGCCCTTCCTGTTCCAGGCCGGCGCCTCCGCTCGGGGACGGAAGTTCGCCGCGCGCCACGCCGAGGCCGTCTTCCTCATCGGCACCAATCCCAAGGACACTCGCACCGTCGTCGATCAGTATCGGATGCTGGCGGCGGAACAGGGCCGCGATCCGCGCAGCCTGAAGATCATCATCATGCTGACGCCGATCGTGGCGGAGACCGATGCAGCCGCCCAGGAGAAGCTGGCGTTGATCAAGTCGCGCGCGCAGGTCGATGCGGCCCTGGCGCTCTGGGGCGGCTGGACCGGCATCGACCTCTCCGGCGCGGATCCGGACAAGCCCCTCGATCAGTTCCAGGGGGACGGCATCCGGGCCTTCAGCGATATGCTGACGCGCGTGGACAGCGAACTCGTCTGGACGCCGCGGCGGCTCGCCGAGTGGCTCTGCGTGGGCGGGATGAGCGCGAGCTGTGTCGGGTCCCCCAGGACGATCGTCGATCATCTGGAAGAATGGCTCGACGTCGCCGACGTCGATGGATTCAACATCGCCCGGGTGACGAATTACGGCACGTTCGAAGATTTTCGGGATCTGATCACCCCGGAGCTTCGCCGCCGCGGCCTGATCCCGGAGGATCGACCCGCCCGTCCTCAGACAGCCCGGGAGCGGGTCTACGGTCAGAGCCGCCTGCGCGACGATCATCCCGGCGCGGCCTTCAAGGTTGGCGCGGCCCAGGCGTCGGCTCGGCGCAGCGCGGGCCCGGTTACGCTGCGCACCTCACCCCGCAACGTCGGCCTTCTGGTCACGCTCAAGGCAAAGCCGGAGACGAAGGAGCAGCTGGAAACGTGGCTGCATGACATGCAGCAATTCGCCGAGGATGAGGCGGGCACGATAACCTGGTACGCCTTCCAGATCGACGACCTGACCTACGGCATCTACGACACGTTCCTCAGTCATGAGGGACGGGAGGATCACATCCACGGTCAGATCGTCAAATCATTGCGAACGCTGCAGCACGACATGCTGGAGAGCCCGCCCGACATCCGGCCCCTCGATCTCCTGTCCGTGAAGAGCTTCGCGCCGGGCCACTGAGAATCGGTCCGCGTTCGGCAATCCCGCCGGCGCAGCAGACGTCGCGCTCCCCCCGGCCGACGAACCTCGCACCTGTCCGGGACCGCCTGAATGAAAGGCATCGGACGGCGGCAAGGCACGTGAGCCGGGCCGCCCCTCTCCGTGAGCCTTGGCTGTTGACGGCCCGTCATCGCAACGCCTAATACATATAGCACAGGCTATAATGATGGGTCATGGCTATGCGGCAGACGTCCGCCCGACATCGGTCGCCGGTGTCAGGCCCCCTCCTGTGCGGGCTCGCGGTGATGCTCGGGCAGCTCACGGCACCGGCGCTTGCGCAGACCCTTCCCACCGCCGCCGAGAACCTGACGCCCGGTGACCTCGACAGCGAGCATCTGTTCGGGTTCACGGAAGGCAGCGACCTCGGCGTACCCGGGGAAGTCGAGCTGGAATGGGAGACGAGCGGGCGCCTGGGCAAGCGCCTGGGCCGTTTCCTGGCCGTCGACAGCGGGCTCGCTCTGAAGGTCCCACTCACCCGCGACTTCCGCCTGGCGCCGGGGATCACCTTCAACGCCTACGATATCGGCGTGCCCGGCGACCCGACCCGGACCACGGGCGGGTTCAACGGCGGCTTCCTCGAAACCCGTCTGCGTCTGCTGGACCGCCGCACCGCGCCCTTCGGCCTGACCCTCAACCTCGTGCCGGGATACGGGACCGTAGACGGGGGATCAGGCGCACCGGCCAGCAGCTTCGGCACCGAGGTCGGGCTTTTGGCCGACCGCGAGGTCATCCCTGACATGCTGATCGCTGCGGTCAACGTCGGCTTCGCATTCTCATCGGTCCGGATGAACGCGACGGACGCGCGCGTGGCTGGGTCAGGCGTCGAGGTCGCCGGCGCCTTGGCCTACCGCGTGCAACCGGGTTACTTCCTCGGCGGCGAGGTCCGTTATGCCTGGACCTATGATGGCCTGACGCTGGACCGGCTCGCGGGTCAGGCCGCGTATCTCGGGCCTACGGCCTATGTGACCCTGTCGCCGCATGCCTGGGCCTCATTCACCTGGAGCTTCCAGATCGCCGGGCAGTCGGCGGGTGAGCCCGGTCCGCTCGATTTGTCCAGCTTCGACCGTCATCAGATGCGACTGCGTGTCGGTTACAGCTTTTGATCGCGGCCAGGGCAAACGCGCAGCGAGGCTCCACCCACGCCTTCGCGGACAAAGGTGACGCCGTTCACCCTTGTTGTGCCGCGTGATGCCGCCCGCGCACCCCGCCGGGTTCGTCGCACGGCCGACGAACAGCTCCTCGGGAGATCGGAGATCTATCGGACGTCCGACTCGGGCCGGGAGGGCAATAGCCGCTTTGGGTGGATCTCAGCTGCTCCGCTTTCGAACGGCAACGCATCGACGCGGA
This sequence comes from Methylobacterium sp. UNCCL125, assembly GCF_900116795.1. NCBI lineage: Bacteria > Pseudomonadati > Pseudomonadota > Alphaproteobacteria > Hyphomicrobiales > Methylobacteriaceae > Methylobacterium > Methylobacterium sp. UNCCL125. Next base: position 3,542 of record NZ_FPBW01000017.1, read on the forward strand.
CCTCGCCTTGCCTCTCGCTGACGCCCCACCCCGGCCCCTCGGCGCGTCCCGTCATAGAATACGCGACCCAAGTCACGGGATAAGGCCGCTCTCCCGGTAAGCCGCAATGACATCGGTGTAGTGGGCGACTTCGTCCCGGCCGTGCGCGATCATCTGCGCGCCCGATACCGCCGCGAAGATGGCCTTCGCCCGCCGCCGGATCTCCTCCGGGGCATCCCCCTCCCCCGGGGCCAGCACCCGCGCGATCCAGCGCTCGTTCATCTCGCCCCACCGGACGACTTCGGTCCGGACCTCGGCAGGGAGGTCGTTCCGTTCCGCCGCCAGCATCCCGGCCAAACACATGCGATTGCCGTTCAGCAACGTGTCCCGGAACACGTCGGTGTACCGCCGCATCACGGTCGTGCGGTCCGTGGCGTCGTTCAGGACCTCGTCGAGGTAGCGCTCGTAGCGATCGATGTAGCGCCTCACGATCGCCTCGACCAACGCCCCCTTCGTCGGAAAGTAGTAGTGGATGCTGGCGCTCTTGATCCCGACCGTTTTGGCGAGCTCACGGAAGCTGAGTCCGCTGTATCCGAGATCCTGCACGGTCAGCCGCGCGGCCTCCATGATCCGGTCCCGCATCGTGACGCCACTCATCTCGGCCCCCTGCTACCTGACGCCAGATAGGCTTTGACAGGCCATGCGTGAAGCTCCTATTCCGACCGCACCTACCTGACGCACGGTAGGTGCCCGTGGAGGACGCTACGATGACGGACAAGCCCCGCCTCTTCACCTCGCCCTCGGCCTTCCCCAACCCCCAGCGCGTGCGCCTCTTTCTGCACGAGAAGGGCATCGCCAATCAGTTCGATGAGGTCATCTACGACATGGCCCCCGGTGGAGAGCAGCGGGGATGGCAACACCTCAAGATGAATCCCTGGGGCGAGACGCCGACCCTACGCCTCGCCGACGGCGAGATCCTGTCCGAGACGACCGCCATCGTGCGCTACCTCGACCAAGCCTTCCCCGGCCGCCGCATCCTGGGCGAAACCCCAATGGCTCAGGGCCTGGACGCGATGTGGGACAGCCGCATCTGGGTCCACATCCTCTATCGCATCACCACGATGTTCCACGTCCTGCACCGTGGGCTGGGTCCGAAGCTCGAACTGACGCACAATCCGGCCTGGGGTGAGCACTGCCGCAAGGAGGCGCTGGCTCACGCGGGGCTCGTGGACCGGCACCTGTCGGACGGCCGCGCCTGGATGTTGGGCGGGGATGCGCCGACCTTCTCGGACATCACGCTGGCGACGGCGGTGGCTTTCTCGAAATTCCCCGTCTGCGCCACGCCGCTGGACGAGCGGTTCGAGCACCTCGATGCCTTCTGGCGGCGATGGCAGGAGCGCCCGGCGTTTCGAGCGGCCTACGCCGATCGCAGCAGCGGCGTGCCGGAGCTGGACGACCGTCAGTAATCCCGGCGCGTGATACGGCGGTGATGGGGACCGGCCCGATCGCGAATGCCTCGGCGATCGGGGCCGATCTACCCTCTCACGGGAAGGGCGAAGCGTCCGCTCAGAACGTGATGTCTGCAATTCCGGGTGTGGAACGGCACCTGGCGGCCGCTTTCCACCGCGAGCCGAAGTTGACGGATGCGGGGCTGCTTTCGGGCTCGGCCGACGGCCGTCCCGGCGGCCGGCATGGGTCGGAGGCGGATGCCCCCTTCGGCGCGACGCGCCAGGGGCCGCGCCCCGTTCCAAGCCGAAGCTGCCGGCTGGCCGACAAGGGGCCGCGCCCCGGAACAAGGGGCCGCGCCCCGGAAGCGGCGACGGCGTTCCGCACGGCCGAAAGGGGGCGAAAGCGGGCCGGCCGGTGCGGATGGATATGCGACGGGCTGCTTCTCAGCTGCCACCGTATCGAGGCGGAATTCGTAATCCCGCCTGGCGTAATTGCCAGATCCTGCACCTGTCGATCTGCGAGGCGACAGGAACAATCATCCGCCCGAACAGATGCCATCTTGCGCACACCGCGCAAACGGAGCTGCTCGCATGTTCATGAAGCTCGACCGCCTTCAGGCTGAACTGCCCCAGCCGAAGAAGCCCGATCCCAACGCCGCTGCCGCCCTGCAGGAGCTGCTCGGCGGAAAATACGGCGAGATGTCGACGCTCGGAAACTACATGTTCCAAAGCTTCAACTTTCGCAACAAGTCGAAGCTGCGCCCTTTCTACAGCCTGGTATCGAGCATCTTCGCGGAGGAACTCGGGCATGTCGAGCTGGTCTCAACCGGCATCGCCATGCTGAACAACGGTCCGGGTGACGACACCGAGGAGGTCGACGTCTCCAAGGCCCCCTTCCACGACATGCAGGACATCCGGCTGGCCGGCAGCTTCCTGTCGAACGGCGGCGGCGCGACACCTGTCAACTCGAACGCCCAGTCGTGGAACGTCGACATGGTCACGACCACGGGCAACATCATCATCGACCTGCTGCACAACTTCCACTTGGAGTGCGGCGCCCGCCTGCACAAGCTGCGCGTCTACGAGACCCTGACGGACCCGACCGGTCGCGAGGTCTGCGGCTATCTCCTGGTGCGCGGCTCGGTCCACGCCCACGCCTACGCGCTGGCGCTCAAGAAGCTCACCGGCGTCGAGATCGAGAAGATGCTGCCCACGCCGAACATCGTCCTCGACAAGATACCGGAATGCCAGAAATACCTGCAGGAGGGCTCGCACCGGCGCCTCTACCGGTTCAGCCCCGACGACTACAAGGAAGCGGCGGGCGTGTGGTCGAACGACGAGGTAGCGCTGCCCGGCGATCCGCCTGGCAACCTGGAAGTGGTGGACGGTCTGCCCGAGGGTGGCAAGATCCCCGAGCTCGACGGCAATTACGGGGCATTCGCGCCCAACTACGCGCCCCAGGAGATCTTCGAGATCGCGAGCAAGCTCTACAAGAAGAGCCGCTGAACGGACGACGGTGGATGGAGATCGCCCCGCGGATGCGACGCCGCGGGGCGCGGCGGCTCTCTCGGCGGCTCTCTCGGCGGCTCTCTGCCGCTCGGACGGCCGAGCCGATGGCGTTCAGACCCCGGGCGCGGTGCGCCCGGCCCGGATGCCCCTGGACGGCGGGGTGACGCAGATCCCGGGATTACCGCGCCGTTCTGCCCCGCAACACAGCCCTCGCCCTGCCGCCCTGCGCCCCGGGTGCCTTGCATCCCGGCGCCGGGCGGGACACATCCCGTCACCCGAACGTGACGGGACCCGACGGGAGAGACAATGACGGAGATCGGCCACGGCTTGCTCGCTCACCGGTCCGGCGCGCCGGTCGCCGAGGTCCGGCCGCGACGCTTCAGCGTCCACGGGCATGAGATCACCGACGATTACGCTTGGCTGAAGGCCGAGAACTGGCAGACGGTCCTCAAGGACCCGTCGGCGCTGCCCGACGACATCGCCGCCTACCTGAAGGCCGAGAACGCCTTCGCCGAACAGGCGCTCGCCGGGAGCACGGAGCTGCGGCGGCAGCTGGTCGCCGAAATGCGCGGGCGCATCCAGGAGGACGAGAGCGGCGTCCCGGAGCCGGACGGGCCCTTCGCCTACTACACCCGCCATCGCGCGGGCGGCCAGCACCCGCTGATCTGCCGGCGGCCGGCCACGTCGCCCGACGTGCCCGAAACGGGGCCGGACCCGGACGAGACGATCCTCATCGACGGCGACCGCGAGGGCGAGGGCCTGCCGTTCTTCGAGATCGCCGCCGCGGTGCATTCCGACGACCACGAACGACTCGCCTGGAGCGCCGACACCAAGGGCTCGGAACTCTACACGATCCGGGTGCGCGACGTCGCCACCGGCCTCGATCTCGACGACCGGGTCGACGCGACCTCCGGCGAGGCGGTCTGGGCCGCGGACGGGGCAAGCTTCTGGTACGTGGCGGTGGACGCCAACCACCGACCCGCGAAGGTCATGCGGCACCGCATCGGCACGGGGCAGAGCGAGGACGAGACCGTCTACACGGAAGCCGATGCCGGCTACTTCGTCCATATCGGCAAGACCCAGTCCGGCGCCTTCCTCGACGTGACGGTGAGCGACCATGAGACCTCCGAGGTCCGGCTCCTCGACCGGCAAGCGGAGGACGCCCCCTTGCGCCTCGTCGAGCCGCGCACGCCGCTGCTGATCTACGGGGTCGAGCATCGCGGCGACCGGCTGTTCATCCGCACCAACGCGGACGGCGCCGAGGACTTCAAGATCGTCACCGCGCCGCTGGACGATCCGGGCCGCGCCCACTGGACCGACCTCGTGCCGCACCGGGCCGGGGTGATGATCCGCCACCTGCACCTGCTCACCGGCCACCTGATCCGTCTGGAGATCGAGAACGCCAAGCCGCGGATCGTCGTGCGCGACTTGGCCGACGGCGCCGAGCACACGGTCGCCTTCGAGGAGGAAGCCTATTCCCTCGGCCTGCGCGCCGGCCTCGCCTTCGACACGGCCACGATCCGCTTCGTCTACGCGTCGATGACGACCCCGTCGGAGACCTGGGATTACGACTGCGCGGCGCGCACGCGGGTCCTGCGCAAGCGTCAGGCGGTGCCGAGCGGCCACGATCCGGCCGCCTACGTGACCCGGCGGCTCTTCGCCACCGCGCCCGACGGCGCGCAGGTGCCGATCTCGCTGCTGCACCGGCGGGATCTCGTCCTCGACGGCAGCGCGCCGCTGCTGCTCTACGGCTACGGCTCCTACGGCACGCTGATGCCGGCGGCGTTCCGCACGAACCTGCTGAGCCTCGTCGACCGCGGCTTCGTCTACGCGATCGCCCATATCCGCGGCGGCACCGAGAAGGGCTGGCGCTGGTACCTCGACGGCAAGCGCGAGAAGAAGCCCAACACCTTCACGGACTTCATCGCCTGCGCCCGGGCCCTGATCGCGGCGCGCTACACCGCCGAGAAGCGCATCGTCGCCCATGGCGGATCGGCGGGCGGGATGCTGATGGGGGCGGTTGCCAACCTCGCGCCGGAGCTGTTCGCCGGGATCGTCGCCGACGTCCCCTTCGTCGACGTGCTCAACACCATGCTCGACGCGGAGCTGCCCCTGACCCCGCCGGAATGGCCCGAATGGGGCAACCCGGGGGAGAGCGAGGCCGCCTTCCGGACGATCCTGTCGTACTCGCCCTACGACAACGTCGCCGCCAAGGACTATCCGGCGATCCTGGCGCTCGGCGGGCTCACCGACCCGCGGGTGACCTACTGGGAGCCGGCCAAGTGGGTCGCGCGGCTGCGCGCCACCATGACGGGCGGCGGGCCGGTGCTCCTGCGGATCAACATGGAGGCCGGCCACGGCGGCGCCGCCGGCCGGTTCGACCGGCTGGAGGAGGTGGCGCTGATCTACGCCTTCGCGCTCATGGCGGTGGGGAAGGCTTGAGCGCCGTCGTCCGTGCGGGCGCATGGCCCATGACGGCGATGACGGGGCCATGACGGGGCCATGACGGGGCGCGGCGCCTGAGGCGTTCAGAGGGGCCGGTCCCACGGAGATGGGAGCTGCCTCAGGATGCGGCCGGCCTCATGGTCGGACCTCGGCGGGAGCCGGCGGTTGGGCGATCCCCTCGTCCGGATTGCGGGCCCGCTTCGCCGCCTCCTCGGCGGCCTTCTCCGCGGCGGCTTTCTCCGCGGCCGCTTTCTCGGCGGCAGCCTTCTCGGCCGCGGCCTTGAGAGCCGCCGCGCGGGCCCGGTCCATCTCGATCCGGGCGCGGCGGCGCTGCCGCTCCACCTGGTCGGCCTCGGTCAGCTCGATCGTCTCCAGCTCGCGCTGCAGCACGAAGGCGGCGAGGCCGTTCGACAGGGTGCCGACATCCAGCACCCGCTCCGGCGCGCCGAGGGGCCCGGTCAGGCCGAACTGGACCGCGGGCGGGCCGGCATTCCAGCCCCGGGGGACCGGGCCGCCCACAAGCGTGCCGCGGACGTCGAGGCGGCCGGCGCGCAGGTCGTAGCCGACGGTGCCGGCCCAGCGGGCCGGGCCGAGATCGAGGTCGAACGGCCCGGCCCGCAGGACGCCGCCCACGATGGTGGCGGCGGCCCGGGCGGATCCCCGCGCCTGCCCGCCGCCCCGGGCGAGTTCCTCGGTGACCAGGGCCTGGAGCCGCCCCTCGCGGAGCGGGTCGTCCATCTCGGCCGCCCGGGCCAGCACCCGGCCGAGGGCCGCGGGATCGGCCGCGGGCAGGCTCAGATCGGTCAGGGTGAGCACGCCGCTGCCCGAGAGGCTGTCGGCGAGGCCCGGCAGGGTCTCGGCCGTGGCGGCGAACCGCAGATCGGCGCTCAGGCGGCCGCCGATCGGGCCGCCGGCCAGCGTCGGGAGCGCCGCACCGTCGAGGCTGCCCGAGCCGGAGACCGCGGCGCCGGCCCCGAGACGGGCGATCGTCACCGAACCCACGAGCCGTCCCCCGGCGAGCTTGCCGGACAGGTCCCGCAGGATCAGGTTCCCGTCGGTGAGGCCCAGGGCGGCCGTCGCCTCCGTGGCGACGAGGCCGCGCCCGAGATCCAGGCTGGCGACGCGGGCGTCGAGGGACAGGGCCGGATGGGCCGTCGGCGGCCCGAACGTGCCGTTCGCCCCCGGCGGGATCACCAGGGCGGCGGCGAGCTGCGGCACGGACAGGCGGTCGAGGGCGAGGCGGCCGTGCAGGGCGCCGCCCGCCGCCCGCAGCAGCGTCCCGTTCACCCCCGAACCCGCGACCGTGCCGGCGATGGCGGCGGCGGCCTCGCCCTGCTGCCGCGACAGCGTGACGGTGAGGTCGGCCGGCCACGCGCCGGGGGCCAGGGTCGCGGCGCCGGCGAGCGTCAGGAACGGCGCCAGATCGGCCGTGTCGGCCCGGACTTCGCCGCCCGTGGGCACGAAGTCGGGACCGACCAGGATCGGGCGGCCGGTGGAGAGCCGGAGGCCCGCGACCGTGCCGTTCGCCGTCAGGGCGAGGGCCTGCCCGTCCGGCCGCTCGGCCGTCACGTGCAGTTCGGCGGGCTGCTGGAGGCCAACGATGTCGGTGCGGCCGAACCACGCCCCCGCCCGGGGCGCGGTGAGCGTGGCGGTGCCGCCCTCGATCCGCGTGCCGCGGCTCGCCAGGGTCAGGTCGAGGGTGCCGCCGCCGGCTCTGCCCCGCGCCTGAGTCCGCAAAGCCGCGGCCGCGCCGCCCGCCCGGTCGAGGGTGACGGCGAGGTCGAGGGGCGCGTCCCGCAGGACGGCGGGCAGCAGGCGGATCTCGCCCACCCAGACCCGCTCGAGCAGGCCGAGCAGCGGCGCCGCCGCCGGGGCCTTCAGCCGTCCGGAGACGCGGCCGGTCCCGTCCGCGCCGATCTGGCCGGACAGCCGGGCGCTGGCGCCGGCGAGATCGGTGACGTCGAGGCTGTCGACCGTGAGGCCGGCGCCGTCGGACTGGATCCGCGCCGCGATCGTCCCGGTGCCGGAGCCCGTGGCGCCGAACCGGACATCCTTCGCTTCCAGGGTCAGGGCGAGGTCGGTGTCGCGCAGGGTCCCGAGCGTCGTCCCAAGGGGCGGCAGGCCGGCGATGTCGAGGCCGCTGGCGCGGATCTGGGCCTCGAACCGGCCGCGCTCGGTGCCCTCAGCGGCGGTGTAGCGGGCGTTGCCGGTGATCCGCGCCGGTCCGAGTCCGAGGCGCAGGTTGCGCAGGGACAGGCCGGTGGCGGCGGCCGACAGGTCGGCGGCGGCCTCGACCGTGCGCCCGTCGAGGAGCGCGACGAGGGGCCCCTCGGCGCCGAGGCGGCGCAGATAGCGGCCCAGCGCCTCCGAATCGGGGGCGGTGAGCGCCACCGGGCCGGTGAAGCGCAACGGGGCCGTCTCGACCTGCCCGCTCGCCGCGACGGTGGCGTCGGCCGGGCCCGTCACCGACAGGCGGCGCAGCAGCAGGCCGCCGGCCCGTTCCAGGGTGCCGGTGAGGGCGAGGTTCGACCAATCCTCGCCGCCGAGCACGGCGCTGCCTACCGTGAGGTCGAGGTCGAGCATGGCCGGCAGGCTGCCGACCGAGCGCGGCAGGCCGCGGCCGATCAGGTTCTGGCCCTCCGCCGAGGTCAGGAAGGCGTCGAGGTCGAGGCGGCGGGCCTCGAGGGTCAGGCCGCCGCGCCACTGGCGGAGATCGAGCCGGCCGGTGCCGCCGAACCGCAGGCTCCGGCCCCCGGGATCGATGGCGAGGTCGACGCCCTCGAACCGCACCTGCGTGCCCCGGGCCTTGAAGGTGCCGGCCAGCGAGAAGGGCAGGTAGGCGCCCGCGGCCTGGGTCGGCGGCCCGACGACGAGGCGCGCCGAGCCCTCGGCCTCGACCAGGGAGCCGCCGGCTTCGCTCGGCGCGAGGCCGAAGCGTGCATCCGCCTCGAAGCGCGGAGCCGCGTCGCCGCCGCCGGAGATCTTGGCGGCGAGGCGCCCGTCGGGTCCCGGCGTGCCGCTCACTGCCCGGAACGGGATGCCGCCGCTCGTCCCCTCGACCCGCCAGGGGCCGACCAGGGCCGGCGCCTGCAGGTGCAGGTCCTGGACGTAGAGCTGGTCGGTCCGCCCGGTGGCGGGCACCTGCGTGGTGACCAGGAACTGCTGGATCTGCAGGTTCTCGATCGCGAGGTCGCGGTCGCGCAGGGCGCCACCGAAATCGGCCGGCAGCTTCAGGGCGTCGGGGCCGGCGACCGGGAGCTTGATCTCGGCCCGGCCGATCCGGGTCTCGGTGAAGCGGAACTCGCCCTTCAGGAGCGGCGCGAGGGCGATCTCGGCCTTGACGAACCGGGCGTCCAGGCTCGGCCGGTCCGGATCGGCGCCGAGATGCAGGCGGTCCACGCGCAGCCGCGGCGAGGGCAGCAGCCGGACCTCGATCCGGCCGTCGGTCCGGACCGGGACGCCGAGGGACCGGGCGAGCGCCCGGTCGACGAGCGCGCGATGGGCCTGCCAGTCGACGAAGGGCGGAACGGCGAGCGCCGCCACGAGAACCAGGATGACGGCGCACGCCAGCGCGGTCAGAAGATCACGCAATGGTCCTGTTCCGCACCATCTCTCCGCGAGGCCGCGCCATCACCGTGCCGCCGTGCCCCGCGTGCCCCCGCGAGTCAGTTGTCACGGCCATAGCACGATAAGCCCCCGGGAGCGCCAGCGGCGATGCCACGGTCCGGAGCGGTGCGCGCGGCTGTCCGCGGCACCCCGGGCGAGGGGTTCCGGACCGGGCGCGGGTCCCCTCTCCCGTGCGGGAGAGGGACAGGGTGAGGGATGCGACCTCTCCGGAAAGACCTGGTCCCTCACCCCAACCCTCTCCCGCACGGGAGAGGGGGCTTGTCGCGCTCCGCCGCCGCTGTCGGCCCCCGATCACACAGGTGCCGATCCGCGGCCACCGGGGAGACGGCGGCGCCCCGCAGCCGGCCGCGGGCCCCGAAGGGCGCGGATCGTCCCAGCGCGGACAGCCGCGCTTCATGGCTCCGCGCCCCCTCGGCGGCGCGAACGGCCTCGACGCCGTTCGCGATTTGGTCCAGGGATGCGGGATGCAGAACCGCCCGCAAGCGCAGCCCGCCGGGGACGGCGCGCCCGCCACGTCCATCACCGCCCGCGCCATGGGCGCCCTCCGCCGCGACGCCGCCGGCTATCTCGAGGGGCTCAATCCCGAGCAGCGCCGCGCCGTCGAGACCACGGAGGGCCCGATCCTCGTGCTGGCCGGCGCCGGCACCGGCAAGACCCGGGTGCTGACCACCCGCATCGCCCACCTGATCGCCACCGGGCGGGCGCGCCCCTTCGACATCCTGGCGGTGACCTTCACCAACAAGGCCGCCCGGGAGATGAAGCACCGGATCGGCACGCTGATCGGCCCCGCCGGCGAGGGCATGCCCTGGCTCGGCACCTTCCACGCCATCGGCACCAAGATCCTGCGCCGCCACGCCGAGCTGGTCGGGCTCAAATCCGACTTCACCATCCTCGGCACCGACGACCAGCTCCGGCTGATGAAGCAGGTGATCGCCGACCAGAACGTCGACGAGAAGCGCTGGCCGGCCCGGGCCCTGTCCCACGCCATCGACGGCTGGAAGAACCGCGGCCTCGGCCCCGAGCAGGTGCCCCCGGGCGAGGCTGCCTCGTTCGCCTTCGGAAAGGGCGGCGCGCTCTACACCGCCTACCAGGCCCGGCTCGCGACGCTGAACGCCGTCGATTTCGGCGATCTCCTGCTGCTCTGCCTCAAGCTCTGGCGGGAGAACCCCGACGTCCTGGCCAATTACCAGGACCGGTTCCGCTACATCCTGGTGGACGAGTACCAGGACACCAACGTCGCGCAGTACCTGTGGCTGCGCCTGCTGGCGCAACAGCGCAAGAACATCGCCTGCGTGGGCGACGACGACCAGTCGATCTACGGCTGGCGCGGCGCCGAGGTCGACAACATCCTGCGCTTCGAGCACGATTTCCCCGGCGCGGTGGTGGTGCGGCTGGAGCGCAACTACCGCTCGACCGGCCATATCCTCGCCGCCGCCTCGGGGCTGATCGCCAAGAACGAGAGCCGCCTCGGCAAGACCCTGCGCACCGATGACGAGCCGGGCGAGCGCGTCACCGTCACGGGCGCCTGGGATTCCGAGGAGGAGGCGCGGATGCTCGCCGAATCGATCGAATCCCTCCAGGTGAAGCAGCATCCCCTGTCGGAGATCGCCGTGCTGGTGCGGATTTCCGCGCAGATGCGCGAGATCGAGGATCGGTTCGTCCAGCTCGGCCTGCCCTATCGGGTCATCGGCGGCCCGCGCTTCTACGAGCGCGCCGAGATCCGCGACGCCCTGGCGTATCTGCGCGCCACCGTGAACGTCAGCGACGACCTCGCCTTCGAGCGGATCGTGAACACGCCCAAGCGCGGCCTGGGCGACGCCACCCTGCAGCAGCTCCACACCTACGGCCGCGCCAACCGGCTGCCCCTGCGGATCGCCGCCGAGCGCCTGTGCGAGACCGACGAGCTGAAGCCCCGGGTCCGCTCGACCCTGCGGGCGCTCACCGAGAGCTTCGCACGGTGGGCGCGGCTGGTGGAGGCGCAGCCGCACAGCGAGGTCGCGCAGACGATCCTCGAGGAATCCGGCTACACCGAGATGTGGCAGAAGGACCGCTCGGCCGACGCCGCCGGCCGGCTGGAGAACCTGAAGGAATTCGTCCGCTCCATGGAGGAATTCCCCGACCTCGCGGCCTTCCTGGAGCACGTCTCCCTGGTGATGGAGGCCTCCGAGGCCGAGGGCGCCGAGCGGGTCTCGCTGATGACGCTCCACGCCGCCAAGGGGCTCGAATTCGACACCGTGTTCCTCCCCGGCTGGGAGGACGGCCTGTTCCCGAACCAGCGGGCGCTGGACGAGAGCGGCCGCGCCGGCCTGGAGGAGGAGCGGCGCCTCGCCCATGTGGGCCTGACCCGGGCGCGCAAGCGGGCGAAGCTGTCCTTCGCGGTCAACCGGCGCATCCACGGGCTCTGGTCGTCGACCATCCCGTCGCGGTTCATCGACGAGTTGCCCGAGACCGCCGTCGACGTGGTCGAGGCCCCCGCCCACTTCTCGGCCGGCGCCTCGCGGTTCGACCGCAACCCGGCGCCGTTCGGATCGAGCTACGGCACGCCGGGCTGGCAGCGGGCGCAGGCCAACACCGCGCCGGGTGGCCGGTCCGGGTCCGGCGGCGGCTTCCGGTCGGCGGGCCCGGGGGGCCGCTCCGGCGGCCAGTCCGGCGGACCCCGCCAGATCGAGGGCGAGCTGATCGCCAAGTCGACGGGCGCGCCCTCGGCCTTCCAGGCCGGCCAGCGGGTCTTCCACACCAAGTTCGGCCCCGGAACGGTCGCGGGCGTCGATGGCAACAAGCTCACCGTTGACTTCGACAAGGCCGGCCAGAAAATGGTGCTCGACAGCTTCATCCAGGCCGGGTGAGGCCCGTCCCGCCGACCAAGCCCGGACGTTTCAGGGCGGCAGGGTCGGCCGGCTTCGCCCCTGCGGGCGGGGAGGATCGTGATCGTGCCGGATGCCGCGTCATCGCGTCTCCCCCGTCCCGAACCTGATGCATCCGCGCCAGCCGCGCGGCTTTTTCGAAGCCCCCTCGTCCACCGTCACCCCTTGGTCACACCCGGCGCGCATTCGTCGGATGCGAATCGCACTGGTGCGCCAGTTGCATCGTGTATTCGGCCGCGCACGGATCGTCGTGACGCTCTCCACAGGCGGACGAGCGCGGGGCGGAACCTTCGGCCTGGGGCCGGTATTAAGTTTCGCAAACGAATAGAACCGGGAGCACGCAGGTAAACGGCAGTTCAGATACAGATCCAGGTTGGCTAGTCCCGTTGGAGTGTACATCCATGAAGAGACGCCGCGCACGACTTGAACTGGTTGAAGACCGCACGTCCCGCATTCACCGCACACGCTTCGACGAAGAACGCAACCTCGCCCCCATCCAGCCGCTCACCGAACGCCAGGCCGAGTATCTCGACGCCCTCGCCCGCTCCCCGCAGGTCATCGTCCTGGGGCCGGCCGGCACCGGAAAGACCTTCATCGCCGGCACCCGCGCGGCGGACCAGCTCCGCCAGCGCCGGATCGCCAAGGTCGTCATCACCCGCCCGAACGTGCCCTCGGGCCGGTCCCTCGGCTACTTCCCCGGCACGCTGGAAGAGAAGATCGCCCCCTGGGTCGCCCCGCTGACCGAGGCCATGAAGGAGCGCATGGGCGCCGCCGCCTTCGAGATCGCCCTCAAGACCGGCGACATCGAGATCGTCCCCTTCGAGGTGATGCGCGGGCGGACCTTCAAGAATTGCCTCGTGATCCTCGACGAGGCCCAGAACACCACGATCAACGAGATCAAGATGTTCCTGACCCGGATCGGAGACGATTGTCAGGTCATCATCAACGGCGATGTGTCGCAGACCGACCTGCGCGAGACCTCCGGCCTGCGCACCGTCATGCACATGGTCAAGAGCCGGATGATGCCGATCCCGGTGGTGGAGTTCACCCGCAACGACATCGTGCGCTCGGGAATCTGTGCCGAATGGGTGAAGGCCTTCGAGGAAACGAATCTCTGACTTGGCAGTTGATGGCGGCGGGTCCTCGCAGACCCGCCGTGCCGCCCCGCGGCACGAGACGACTCTCCGCACCTCCCGTCCGGGAGGAGGAACCGGGCACCCGACCCGGCCACCAGAAAATTGGAGTCTCCTCGTGAGGAAACTGACCTTCGCCTTTGCCGTGCTGGCCTCCCTGGGCGGCGCCGCTCTCTTCCAGCCGGCCTCGGCGGCTCCGGCGATGCCCGGCGCCGTCACGGCGCCCGACGCCGTGACCCATGTCCGCATGACCCCGATGGAACACCGCATGATGCACCGCCGGATGGAGCGCCGCATGATGCACCGCCGGATGGAGCGCCGCATGATGCATCACCGCATGCATCGCCGCATGATGCGCCACATGTGATCAGCCGGCGAAGCGGGGGCCTCGCGCCTCCGCCTCGCCGTCCCGGACCGACCGGGCGTTGCTCCCCATCGCGAAGATTCCTATCTCGTCCTCTCGAATCGCGCCGTCAGGCGGCCGCCGCGGCAGCCGGCCGATCCGGGAGACCTCGATGCCCCCCTCCAATCGACTGTTCGACGACCTCGCCCGCCTGATGACCGACGCGGCCGGCGCCGCGCAGGGCGTCCGCCGCGAGGCAGAGACCGTGGCCCGGGCGCAGCTCGAACGCGTCATCCGCGACCTCGACATCGCCTCGCGCGAGGAGCTCGACGTGCTCCGCGACCTCGTGACTCAGCTGCAGGCGCAGAACGAGGCCCTGTCGGCCCGTATTGCGGCCCTGGAGGCGAAATCCGGTGCCGCCGGAGCGGGCGCCGCGGGCCTGAGCGAGGCCGTCTGAGTCTCCGCGGCAACGCCCCCGGCTTTTACACAGGAAGCCGCGGCGACGATCCGGTTTCCTGTTCACCGATTGTGACCTGCACTTTGTGTCGCGAGTCACGGCCGGTCTATAGTCGGGCATAGGGTGATTCGGGGGCTGCAGGGCGATGTCCGCAGAGCTTCGACAGTCGATCGCATCACCACCGGCCTAGATCTGCCGATCGTTCCAGTTCTCGGAGTGTTCTCACGCTCCGGTTTCGCGTCACCGTCACGTCGGGCCGGATCTCGTCCGGGCCGTCCTTTTGGATCGTCATGCCGCTTCTCAACGTCGACTTCCACGACCCGGACCGGAACGAGCATCCGCTCGACGTCGTCGAGCGGCTGGCCTCCCTGCGCGATTGGATCTTCGACCGGGCCGAGACCGACGAGATGTCGGTCACGAGCCCCGGCCGGTGGACCGACTACAACGTGGCCTTCACCTGGATCGAGGATGTCGAGGCGCTTCACGTCGCCTGCGCATTCGACCTCAAGGTGCAGGAGCGGCAGCGCACCGAGGTGATGCGCCTGATCGCGATGATCAATGAACAACTGTGGGTCGGCCATTTCGACCTTTGGACCACCGACAATGTCGTGATGTTCCGGCACGCCCTGCTGCTGACGGGGGGCGCGGTGCCGACCCACCCGCAATGCGCCACCATGATGAAGACCGCGGTGGACGCCTGCGAACGCTACTTCCAGGCGTTCCAGTTCGTGCTCTGGGCCGGCAAGAGCGCCCGCGAAGCGCTGGACGCTGTCCTGTTCGAGACCGAAGGCGAGGCGTGACCGGCCCGATGCCGATGCCCGCCTCGCTGGTCCTGGCCGGGGCCGGCAAGATGGGCGGCGCGATGCTGGCGGGCTGGCTGGATGCTGGCCTCGACCCGCGCCGGACGACGATCATCGACCCCGTGCCGTCCGGCGCGATCATGGACCTCTGCACCGAACGGGGCATCGCCCTGAACCCCCCGGCCCCCGAGCCCGGCGCCGTTCTGGTCCTCGGCATCAAGCCGCAGGGTCTGGAGACGGCCGCCCCGGGGCTCGACCGGCTGATCGGCCGCGACACGCTCCTCGTCTCGATCCTGGCGGGCAAGACCATCGCGGATCTCCGCGCCCGCCTGCCGCGGGCGCGGGCCGTCGTCCGGGCCATGCCGAACCTGCCGGCGAGCATCGGCCGGGGGGCCACCGGCGCCTGCGCGAATCCCGAGGTGACGCCCGCGCAGCGCGCGGCCGCCGAGGCGCTGTTCGCGGCGAACGGCACGGTGGCGTGGCTCACCGACGAGGCGCAGATCGACGCCGTGACGGCGGTCTCGGGCTCCGGGCCGGCCTACGTATTCCTGCTCGCCGAGACCCTGGCGGATGCCGGCATCGCGGCCGGCCTGGATCCCGACGTGGCCCGCAGCCTCGCCCGGGCGACGGTGGCGGGGGCCGGTGCGCTCCTCGACGCGGACCCGGCCGAGGCGGCGGACTTGCGCCGCAACGTCACCTCCCCCGGCGGCACCACGGCGGCGGCCCTCGACGTGCTGATGCGGCCGGACGGCCTCGGCGCGCTGATGCGGGAGGCCGTGGCGGCGGCCCGCAGACGGGCGGAGGACCTCGCCGGCTGACACGGTGCGGCGTCCGTGCGGCATGGCCGCGCGACGGCCCTGCCCTTCGCCGCCGGCTCGCCTACATGAGGCGTCACGACCGACAGACCGGGCGACCGATCCATGACCGACAGCAGAGCCACTTCCAAGCGTCCCCGCAAGGGCGCGACGTCCCCCAAGGCGAGCAGCGCCCCCGAGAGCGCCGCCCCCGCGGCCTCCGTTCAGGATGGCGCGGCGCGGAGCGCCGGTGCGGCGCCGGAGGATAGCGCGCCGAAGCTGCCGCCCCGGGAGGCCGCCGTCGAGGCTCTGATGCGGCTCGCCGCCGAGCAGCCCTGGAACGACATCGAGGTGAGCGACATCGCCCGGGAGGCGGGTCTGACGCTCGCCGAACTGCGCGACCTGTTCCCGTCGAAGGGCGCCGTGCTCGGCGGCCTGACCCGCATCATCGACCGCAAGGTCCTGGAGGGCGATCTCGCCGGCCTCGAGGAGGAGCCCACCCGCGAGCGGCTGTTCGACGTTCTGATGCGCCGCATCGATGCGATGGAGCCCTACAAGCCCGCCCTGCGCCGGATCGCCTACGCGCTGCGCGGCGAGCCGCTGTCGATGCTGGCGCTGAACGGCGTGATGCTGAACTCGCACCGTTACATGCTGGCGGCGGCCGGGATCGACACCGAAGGCCCCCTCGGACAGCTCAAGCTGCAGGGCGTGGTCATCGCTTTCGCCCGCGTGACCCAGGTCTGGCTCGACGACGACGACCCGGCCCTGGCCCGGACGATGGCGAAGCTCGACAAGGAAATCCGCAACGGCGAGCGCGTCATGGAACGCGCCGAGGATGTCCGTCGGTTGACGGCGCCGCTGCGCGCCCTCGGCCGCTCCTTCCTCGATCGACGCCCCCGCGAGCGGCGGACGCGCGACGGCGACGAGACGGACACCGCCGCCATCTAGGCCGCCCTGGCCTTCACGCCGCCTGAATGTCGTCGAGGAAGCTGTCGACCTCGCGCTTGACCGTCAATGACTGGGTGGCAAGCTCGGACGCAGCGCTCTGGACCTGCGCGGCTGCGCTGCCGGTCTCGCGGGCGGCGGCCAGCACGCGCGTGACATTGGCCGACACATTCTCCGTGCCCCGCGCCGCTTCACCGGCATTGCGCGAGATCTCGCTCGTGGCGGCCGTCTGCTGCACCACCGTCGCGGCGATGGCGCCGCTGATCTCGTTCACGGCGGCGATCGTGCGGCCGATCTGGGCCATCGCCTCCGCGGCCTGCCCCGAGGCCGCCTGGATCGCGGCGATCTGGCCGCCGATCTCCTCGGTGGCCCGCGCCGTCTGCGAAGCGAGCTCCTTCACTTCGGAGGCCACGACGGCGAAGCCGCGCCCCGCCTCGCCGGCCCGCGCCGCCTCGATGGTGGCGTTGAGGGCCAGCAGGTTGGTCTGGTTCGCGATGCCGGAGATCATGATCACGGCAGCGCCGATCTGCTCGGCGGCGGCGCGCAGGCTCGCCATGGCGGCGTTGGTCGCCTCGGCCTCGTGGGCGGCGTGACCGGCCACCTCGTTGGAGCGCACGACCTGCCGCTCGATCTCCTGAAGCGAGGAGACCATCTCCTCGGCGGCCGCCGCGACGGTCTGGACATTGGCCGAGGTCTGCGCGGCGGCCGAGCTCGATGTCACCGCCTGACTGTTGGTGTTGTCGGCCACCCGGGTCATCGCCTGCGCGGTCGCGTCGAGTTCGCTGGTCGCCGCCGTGACGATGGCGAGCGAGGCGGCGATCTTCGCCTGGAAGGCTTGGACGCGCTGCTCGACCCGCTCGGCCCGGCGCAGGCGAGCCTCCCGTTCGGCGGCCTGCGCCGCCTCAAGTTCCGCTCGGGCGACCGCGTTCTGCCGGAAGATGTCGACGGCCTTGGCCATCGCGCCCATCTCGTCGGCCGCGTCGCGGTACGGCACCACGACCTGAAGGTCGCCGCCGGCCAGCCGCGTCATCGCCTCCGTCATGCCGGCGATCGGCCGGATGATGCTGCGGGCCAGCATGAAGGCCAGGACGCCCCCGAGGAGCAGGGCCGCGCCGACGAGGCCGATCAGGATGTAGCGGGCCCGTGACGCGGCCGACGCGGTCTCCCGGGAAATCCTCTCGCCGGCGGCCACGATCCGGTCGCGCAGCGCGATGCCGAGCCGTTCGATCGCGTCGGTGTGGGGCTTGATCCCGGTTTCGAACGTCGCCTTTGCCGAAGCCACCGCCTGATCGTACGCACGGAAGCCGGTCGCGGCGGCGACCAGCGCGTCGCGAACGGCCTTGACCTGCTGCGCGAAGACCGCGCCGCCCTGCGTGTCCTTGAACGCATCCAGGGCCGCAAGAGCCTGCTCGACCCGCTGCTCGAAGGTGCTGCGGTCCTGCGGATCCAGGCCGATCACGAAGCGGGCCGATGCGATGCGGGACCGCAGGACGGCATTCTCGATGTGCTCGATCCGCGCCAGCATTGCCTCGCCGCCTCGGGCGCGCACGTCCGCGAGCAGGTTTCCGAGAAGAACGGTGAGTGTATTGCCGGTCTCGTAGAGTTTCGCCCTGGCTTCACGCAGGGTCGCGCCCGAGGCCGCGAGGCGCTCCAGCTCCGGCTTCATCGCGCGGGCGGCCTCCCGCACGTCGTCGTACAGCTTCCGCCCGCCGTCGGTCATGGCCAGCGAGAAGTACTTGTCGCAGGTCTGCTCGATCGCCCGCCGGGCCTGCTCCATCGCGACGATCAGATCGGGATCCGGCTGGATCCGGTACCGTTCGGCGGTTCCGATGAGGCGTGCGGCGTGACCGTCGATCATCAGGACCGATTGCGCACCCCGCTCCACCCGCTCCCGGAGCGCGTGGTCTTCGCTGATCACTCCTTGCTGGTAGATCGCGAATGCACCGATGATACCCGTGATCATGACGAGCATCGCAAATCCCGCGTAGAGGCGAGAGCGTATCCCAGTTCTCACAGGCGCATCTTCCACAGAACAGGCCAAGTTCTCGGCCGAACGATAGACGCCTCAATCATGACAACATCGTGTCACGCGATCAATTTCAACTTGTACTATAGATATTTGGCGGCAATGTCTCGAGATATATTTGATATTCAGGCCAGGCAAGTCAGCCGCAGACGCAGGTCGGCACGCGCAAACGGCAATCGGGGCGTTCTCGTCGCGATGGACCAGTTCTGACAACGCGTCCTGGGCCGACCGAAAGATTCGCCTTGCGCGTGTCCGCTGCTGAGCCGCGCTAAAACTGCGCGCCGATCCCTCTTTCACCGGATCACGCGGCCGCTGCATTTGGATTGCCGTGCGGCCCGGCCTGCGTTGCTGACATCGAGCGGGCCGTCCCGATTGCAACAGTCCCGAACCGGTACGGAGGCGCGGCGACGTCGTGAGTCGCGTCGGCCGCGATTCGCTCGACGCCTCGCGAGGCCCCTCAGGCCGTCGCGCCGGACCTCAGGCCGCGCGGTTCGCCAGCGCCTCGCGCATCATCGTGGCGACCATGCCGTTCTGAAGCTGGTCGCGCGGGACGCGCAGCGCGTCGGGCACGCGGGCCGACGCCTCCGGCTCCATCGCGTCCACCGGGTCGCTGGCGAGGATGATGCGCAGGGCCGGGCGCAGGGCCCGCGCCTCGACGGCGAGCTGCGCGCAGCACAATCCCCCCTGGAGCGCGGTATCCACCACGATCACATCCACGGGGAGGCCGAGGGCCAGCACCGTCATGGCATCGACGCCGCGATCGCAGGCGGTGACCTGATAACCCAGCATCCGGACTTGCGCGGAGACCTCGTCGCGCCAGCGCTTGTGGCAGCCGACCACCAGAACCTGGATTCGATAGCAGCTCCCCTGGGGAAGGCTGCCCGAGGCAGTCTCGACGTCGGCTGGGGGCATTCCGCACTCGACCTCGCGCTGACTTTGCGATGCAGCATGCTAGGCTGGGATGCAATCCACACGCAAGCCCGACGCCGTGATACCGCCGTATTCGGCGCCGTCGGTGCACAAAACCGAAGCAGCTCGAAGCGTGGCCATAGGCTGAGCACACGGTTGACGCCGCAGGGGTCGCGCGGGCAACACCGGGCCGCCGCGGAACCTGAGCCGCGCGTGCCGGAGCCTGAGCCGATGTCATCCGCGAAAGCCCCTCCCGTCTCCCCGCTGGCGCCCACCGCGATGCCCGAGCTGCCCCCCTTGCCGGGCGTGCGCATCGCCACCGCTCAGGCGGGGATCCGCTACAGCGGCCGAACCGACGTGCTGTACGTCGCGCTGGAATCCGGCACCCGGGCCGCGGGGGTGTTCACCCGGTCGAAATGTCCCTCGGCACCGGTGGATTGGTGTCGCGACGCCCTGGCCGACGGATCCGCGCGGGCGCTGGTGGTCAATTCGGGCAATGCCAACGCCTTCACGGGCCGGCTCGGACGCGACGCGGTGGCGCGCACCGTCGAGATCGCCGCGCAGGCGGCGGGCTGCCGCACGGGGGAGGTGTACGTGGCTTCGACCGGCGTGATCGGCGAGCCGCTTCCGGCGGAGCGGTTCGAGGGCGTGCTCGCGGAGTGCGCGGCCCGGGCCGAGGATGGACCGGCCGCCTGGAATGCGGCGGCCCGCGCGATCATGACCACCGACACCTTCCCGAAGCTCGCCACCCGCACGGCCGAGATCGCCGGCGTGCGCGTGACCATCAACGGGATCGCCAAGGGCGCCGGCATGATCGCCCCCGACATGGCGACGATGCTGTCCTTCGTCTTCACCGACGCGGCCCTGCCGCAGGACGTGCTGCAGGCGCTCCTCTCGGCCGGGACGAAGACGAGCTTCAACTGCGTGACGGTGGACGGCGACACGTCCACCTCCGACACGCTGATGCTGTTCGCCACCGCGAGGGCCGGCCATCCGGCGATCACGGATCCCGCCGACCCGCGTCTCGCCGGCTTCCGGGAGGCGCTCGACGGCCTGCTGATCGAGCTGGCCCAGCTCGTCGCCAAGGATGGTGAGGGCGCGCGCAAGTTCGTCACCGTGCGGGTCACCGGCGCCGAGAGCGACGCCTCCGCGCACCGCATCGCGATGTCGATCGCCAACTCGCCGCTGGTGAAGACCGCGGTGGCCGGCGAGGATGCCAATTGGGGCCGCGTCGTGATGGCCGTGGGCAAGGCCGGCGAGCCCGCCGACCGCGACCGGCTCGCGATCTGGTTCGGCGACGTCCGGGTGGCCGTCCAGGGCGCCCGCGACCCCGATTACAGCGAAGCGGCTGCCAGCGCCGTGATGCGCGAACCGGAGATCGAGATCCGGGTCGATCTCGGCCTGGGCGACGGCCATGCCCGCGTCTGGACCTGCGACCTGACCAAGGCCTATGTCGAGATCAACGGGGATTACCGCTCGTGAGGGCCATCCTGTCCGGCGCCCTGCTGGTCACGGTCCTGGCGGCCCCGGTTCAGGCCGACGACGCGGCGTGCAAGCGGCATATCAGCGTCGTCGGACGCGCGGCGGAGACGCGGGCACCGGACTTCGCCGAGGTGACCGTCGGCATTGAGGCGCGCGCCGCGACCGCGGCAGCCACCCTCGACGCGGCCTCGAAGGCGGTGTCCGGCGTCTCGGCGCAGGCCCGTGCCCTCGGGGTCCCGCCGGCCGATATCGGTACGGCCGCCGTCACCCTACAGACGGCGACCCGCACCGTCGCCCGGCCCGGAGGCGCCGTGACCGAGGAGCCCGACGGCTACCGCGCCAGCAACCTCGTCACGGTCCGCCTCGCCGATATGGACCGCCTCGGCGACCTTCTCCGGCAAGCACTGGAATCCGGGGCGAACCGCATCGACGGCGTGAGCTTCGGACTGCGCGACCCGGACAAGAGCGAAGCAGCCCTTCAGGTCGCGGCGACCCGGGACGCCCGGAGCCGGGCCGAGGCGCTCGCCGAGGCGGTCGGGGCCAAGCTCGGCGCGCTTTGCACGCTGACCACCACGGTCGGGACACCGTACCGCCCGGCGCTGGAGATGGCCCGCGCGGCACCGATGGCTGCCAAAGGGCGACGGGTGCCGATCGAGGCGGGCACGATACAGATGTCCTCAGAGGTCACGGCCGCTTTCGCGGTGGCGCAATGAGTGGGCTCGAAGGCGGCGCGCTGCGCCTGCTCCTGGTGGTCGCCGTGGCCCTCGTCGACGTCGACGGCCGGGTGCTGGTGAGCGAGCGTCCGGCGGGCAAGCAGCTCGCCGGCCTGTGGGAGTTCCCCGGCGGCAAGGTCGAGCCCGGCGAGCGCCCCGAGCAGACCCTGATCCGGGAGCTCGCCGAGGAACTCGGCATCCGGGTCGAGGAGCCGTGTCTCGCGCCGCTGACCTTTGCCAGCCATGCCTATCCGGACTTCCACCTTTTGATGCCGCTCTACGTCTGCCGGCGCTGGACCGGCACGCCGCGCCCGATGGAGGGACAGGCGCTCAAATGGGTCCGGCCGAAGGCGCTGCGCGATCTCGCCATGCCGCCCGCCGACGCGCCGCTGATCCCGTTCCTGGTCGACCTGCTGGGAAGCTGAACGCCTCACGGTCCGGGTCGCTCGGTCCCGGTCCGCTCCGTCATCGCGAGCGCAGCGATCCAGGGTAGCGGGAGGCCAACTCGCGTCCCGCGGCCTGAATGGCCGCCCTCCGCTCGAAGACGGCGGAGCCTCGGCGGGTTCGTTCTTCGGGCGTGGCCCGCGCCCGGCCCTCACAAGGCCAGAATACCCTCTACGACCTCCTGCACGGCGAGCGCCTCCGCGAAGGTGGCGAGGGGGTGGGGTTCGCCGCGGGCCATCCGGACGACGCCCTCGAGCTGTCGCCGGAGGGTGATCGGCCGCAGCCGCTCGTTGGGGATCGCGTCCGGCTCCGGCTCGAAGCGCCCGTCGGCGCCCCGACGCTCCGCGATGGCCCAGTCGCGCAGCCGGACGGCGCCCGCATCGCCCTCCAGCGTCCACGTGTTGTGGTCGTCGGCCTCGACGCCCCCGACCCGGCCGGTCAGGGTGACGGGAATCCCACCCGCGGTGAGCGTCACGTCGATCGCGCGCTCGGACCGGCCCGGCTCCGGGAAGGCGATCCGTCCGGCGAGACCCTGGAGCGGGCCGAGCTGGCGGCGGGCCAGGAACAGGAAATGCGAGACCACCTCGCGGGTGAAGCCGCCCTCCGCCCGGGCGTCGAGCCAGTGCGCGGCGTCGGCCTGCCAAGGGCGCGGCCAGCGAGCGAATGCCACCGCGATGGTGAGCGCCCGGGGCGTGCCGACCGCGCCCGCTTCGATCCAGCGCTCGATCGTCGCCACGCCCGGCGACGAGGCGAACGGGAAATTGACCGCGCCGGCACCCGTGGTGTCCGCCACGAAGGCGCGGGCATCGGCCAGATCGATGGCGAGCGGCTTCTCGCAAAAGACGCTCCGGCCGGCGGCCAGGGCGGCGCGGGCATAGCCGAGATGCGAGGCGGGCGGCGAGGCGACGTAGACGCAGTCGCTGGCCGCCACGACCGCGGCGGCGTCGGCCACGCGCGGCACCGCCGGGAAGGCCGCGCCGATCCGGGCCAGGGCCTCCTGAGCCGGATCCCAGATCGCCGCGACCCGCACGGGCGAATCCGCCGCCCCGTGGATCGCGCCGAGCAGGCGCTCGCCCATGATGCCCGCGCCGATGATCCCGAGGGCGAGGGGTGCGTCGGAGGTCGGCATGCGAGGATCCACGCGGAGGTTCGGGTCTGACGGACCGCGGCGTGCGGCCCGTCGCAGGCTTTAGGAGCCCGGACCCGCGCGGGAAAGGCCGCCGGTCTCCTCAACCTTGGATGAAGGCGAGCAGGTCTGCGCTGAGCCGGTCCTTGTGGGTGGCGGCCAGCCCGTGCGGGGCGCCCGGATACTCCTTCAGCACGGCGTTCGGCACGAGCTTGACGGCGGCGCGCGCCGCGGCGTCGATCGGCACGATCTGGTCGTCGTCGCCGTGCACGAACAGGGTCGGCACGTCGATGCGCTTCAGGTCCGCGGTGAAGTCGGTCTCCGAGAAGGCCGCCACGCAGGCGTGCACGTTCCGCAGGCCGGCCATCATGCCCTGCATCCAGAACGTGTCCCGCAGGCCATCGCTGACAGCGGCGCCCGGTCGGTTGGCGCCGTAGAAGGGGCCGCTCAGGTCCTTGAAGAACTGGGACCGGTCGCGGAGGACCGAGTCGCGGATGCCGTCGAACACCTCCCTGGGCTGGCCGCCCGGATTCGCGGGGGTCCGGACCATCTGGGGCGTCACGGCCCCGACCAGCACCGCCTTGGCGATGCGCGCCGTGCCGTGCCGCCCGATGGTGCGGGCGACCTCGCCGCCACCGGTGGAGTGGCCGACCAGCACCGCGTCGCGCAGGTCGAGATGGGCGATCAGCCCGGCGAGATCGTCCGCATAGGTGTCCATGTCGTTGCCGGACCAGGGCTGCTCGGAGCGACCGTGCCCCCGGCGGTCATGGGCGATGACCCGGAACCCGTGCTGCCCGAGGAACAGCATCTGGTCCTCCCAGGCGTCGCCGTTGAGCGGCCAGCCGTGGCTGAAGACCACCGGCTGCCCGGTGCCCCAATCCTTGAAGTAGATCTGCGTGCCGTCCTGCGTGGTGAAGTAGGGCATGGTGGTCTCCCGATAGTCGCAACAGTCGAAGGACGGGTCAGGCCCGGCCCTGCCGCGCGTCGAGGCTGAACGGACCGGCCCCGAAGGCCGCGACCTGGAGCAAGCCGCCGGCCATGGCGAGGTTCTTCAGGAAGTGGAACATCTGGTTCTGGTCGCCGAGGGCCGCGTGGAAGGTCACCGCGGTGGCGACCGCGAAGAGCGCGAGGATCAGGGCGACGAGCCGGGTGCGGTAGCCGGCGATGAGCAGCAGCCCGCCGACGACCTCCACGCTTGTCGCCGCCGCGTAGGCGAGAGGCGGCAGCGGCAGATGGGCGGCCTCGATGGTGGCGAGCGTCGCGGCGGGGGCGGCGAGCTTGCCGGCGCCGCTCACGAGAAAGATCGCGCTCATCAGGACCCGGCCGGCCACCGGCAGCAGGGCGGTCGCGCCGGGAGAGGAAATCGGGGACATCGTCAATCGCTCCATCCTGTCGTCAGTTGCGGAATCAGGCCGCTTCGGGGCCTGGGAGGCTGCGAAGCCATGCGAGGGCCTGACTGACATCGGCCTGCGACAGGCCGTGGCCGGCCGGCAGGATCCTATGCTCCACGCGCGCCCCGGAGGCGGAAAGCTGCTGCGCGAGGCGCCTTGCATTCTCGACGGGTACGATCGGGTCCATCGCCCCGGAGAGGATCAGGACCGGCCGGCCCGCGAGGTCCGCGGCCGGGGGCTCGGCGAACGGCACCATCGGGCGGATCAGCACGGCACCCGTCAGGGTCTCCGGCCGGAGCATCAGCAGCGAGGCGGCGATGTTGGCGCCGTTCGAGAATCCCAAAGCCAGGGGGGCCCCGAGGCCGTACCGTGCCCGGGACGCCGCCACGAAGGCGGCGAGGTCGCCGGTGCGCCGACGGAGATCCGCCTCGTCGAAGACCCCTTCGGCCAGGCGCCGGAAGAAGCGCGGCATGCCGTTCTCGCTGACGCCGCCGCGCGGCGCGAGCAGGGCGGCCTCCGGCGCGACCATGCGGCCGAGGGGGAGGAGGTCGTTCTCGTCGCCGCCGGTCCCGTGCAGGAGCATCAGGGGACGCGTGGTGTCGGGACCGGGCTCGAAGCGGTGGATGAAGCCGGTGGTATCCTGGGTCATGATGGCCTCACGGCTGATGGGGCGCGGTCCCGCCCCGCACGGATGCGGGGCGGGCATGATGGTGTCGCGGCTCAGGCGACCTTGGGCAGGACGGCCTCGATCTCGGCCCGGTGCGGCTCCAGGCCGGCGGGGAGCTTGAGCGCCTGGCCGAGGGCCTCGATCGGCTCGTCCACCGCGAAGCCGGGCGCGTCCGTGGCGATCTCGAACAGCACGCCGCCGGGCTCGCGGAAGTAGACCGAGCGGAAGTACTGCCGGTCGCGCTGCTCCGTGACGTGCAGGCCCCGCGCCGCGAGCGCCTGCCCCATCGCAGCCTGCGCGGCGTCGTCCGCCGCCCGGAATGCGATGTGGTGGACCGAGCCCGCCCCCGGCCGTCCGGGGAGGAAGCCGCCCACCGCCCGCAGGGTGACGAGCCCGCCGAGTTCGGCGCTGCCCGCGAAGCGGATCAGGCTGCCCTCGCGGCCGACCTCCTGCAGGCCGAGCACCTCCGTGAGGATCGCGGCCGTGGGCTCGGCCCTGTCGAGGAGCAGCGTCACCCCGTGGAGGCCGCGGATCGCGTGCTCGGCCGGTACCTCGCTCGACGCCCAGCCCTCCGCATCGCCGACATCGACGCCCACCAGGGCGAGCATCATGCCGTCCGGATCGCGGAATCGCAGGGTCGGCGCGCCGAAGACCTGAACGAGCGGCTCGTGGGCGACGCCCTTCTCGATGAAGCGATGGGTCCACCAGCCGATGGAGGCGCGGGGAACCCGGAAGGCGGTCTCCTGGGTCTCGCCGATCCCGACGCGGCCCGGCGCGGCGTGCTCGATGGGGAAGAAGGTCAGGATCGTGCCCGGGCGCCCGGTCGCATCGCCGTAATACAGATGATAGGTGCCCGGATCGTCGAAGTTGACGGTCTTCTTAACCAGACGCAGCCCGAGGACGCGGGTGTGGAAGTCGAGGTTGCGGAGGGCCGGGCCGGAGAAGGCCGTGACATGATGGAGGCCGGTCTGAACCATGGCGATGTCTCCCGACAGGCCACCGCGGAGGGCGGCGTGTTTCGATGACGGGAATGTGCCCCTTGCCATGTCTCGCGAAAATAGAAACGATGGAAACCTATCGTTTCTGGAATTGACCGATGCGATTGCCTGATTTCGAGGCCTGGGCGGTGTTCGCCAAGGTGGTGGAGACCGGCTCCTTCGGTCGGGCTGCCACGGAGCTCGGCCTGTCGAAGGCCACGGTCTCGAAGGCTGTGAGCCGGCTCGAGGTCCGGATCGGTGCCCGTCTGTTCAACCGCACGTCCCGGAAACTCGCCCTCACGGCGGCTGGGCAAGGCGCCAAGGACAGCGCCGCACGCATCCTGGCCGAAGGTGAGGCCGCCGAGGCCCTCGCGACGGCGAGCGCCACAGAGCCGCGGGGCCTCGTGCGCCTCGCCGCGCCGATGACCTTCGGGGTGATGCACGTGGCGCCGATTCTGCCGACCTTCCTGCAGCAATACCCATCCGTTTCGGTCGACCTGCACCTGTCCGACGCGGTCGTCGACTTGGTCGGGGGCGGATTCGATGCCGGGCTGCGCATCGCCGCCCTGCCCGACT
The DNA here is from genome assembly GCF_900116795.1 of Methylobacterium sp. UNCCL125. Classification (NCBI taxonomy): domain Bacteria; kingdom Pseudomonadati; phylum Pseudomonadota; class Alphaproteobacteria; order Hyphomicrobiales; family Methylobacteriaceae; genus Methylobacterium; species Methylobacterium sp. UNCCL125. The sequence goes on from NZ_FPBW01000017.1 coordinate 30,197, forward strand.
CATCGCTGCGGGCGCGCCGGCTCTGCGGGATCCGCCGCTCGCTGGTGGCCACGCCCGCCTATCTCGACCGGCACGGCAGGCCCGAACATCCGGACGATCTCGTCCATCACACCTGCCTCGGCTACGCCTACCTGCCGACGCCCGATCGCTGGCGATTCGTGGACGGAGCCGGGACCGAGGCCGTCGTGGTGCCCGCGGGCCAGCTTCGGGCGAACAATGCCGAGGCCCTGACACCGGCGCTTCGGGCCGGTCTCGGCCTCGCCCTGCAACCGGACTTCATGATCTGGGAGGATCTCGAGGCCGGGCGCCTCGAACGGGTCCTGCCCGCTTGGTCGCCGCCCCCGATCGCGCTGCATCTCGTCATGCCCCCCGGCGATCCGAGGCCTGCGCGGGTGACGGCGCTGATCGCATACCTGGGGCAGACCCTCGCCCAGTCGCCTTGGGCCGATCCGCACCACCGGCGCGATCCGCCAGAACGATAGGCCGCGCGACGGGGCCGTGCCCCACCCGGTTTCGGTCCTGGTTTTCGCAATCTGGATCAGTGCCGTCCACGTCTGCGTGCGTTATCGGCGATCAGCAGGCGAGTCGCATGATGTCCCTGCCGGCGGAATGACCTCGCGGGCGGGGGCCGAGACGTACAACCAAACCGCAGGGGCCCGCAAATTTGCAACCTCAAGTTCGCTCAGGACAATCTGGCATTGGACATGCGAGCGTTTCCGCGGCATGACGGTGTCCTGCATAAATGTATACATTCGGCGAGGCGTTGATGTCCCCTGCGGTCCCCGGACGACCGGCGCCAGATCGGCTGCGGCACAAGACCGTGTCCGCGGCCGTCGCGGACTCGTTGCGTCAGCAGATCCTGAACGGGGACCTGCCGCCCGGGGTGCAGCTTCGCCAGGATGCCCTGGCTGAGGAATTCGGGATCAGCCGGATCCCGATCCGCGAAGCTTTGCTCCAGCTGGAAGCCAGTAATCTCGTGAAGATCATGCCGCATCGGGGTGCGGTCGTGACGGGCCTGTCGCTGCAAGAGGTCGAGGACATCTTCCAGCTGCGCGTCCAGCTGGAGCCGCAATTGCTGCTGCTATCGGCCCCTCACCTGTCGCACGACGAGATCCGGGATCTCGACGCGCTCGCGCAGGAGTACGGCGCGGCGCTGGAGACGGGCGAGGTCCTCCGATGGGGCGACCTGAACAGCCGTTTCCATCTCGACCTGCTCCGCCACGCCAATCGCCCGCGGTCGCTGACGATCGTGTCCGGACTGCTGCAGGATTGCGAACGGCCGACGCGGCTGCAGATCTCGACCTCCAACGACGCGACCCGCGCCCTCAGCGAACATGCGCAGATCCTCGACCTGTGCGAGGCGCGCAGGTTTGAGGAGGCCGCGGCCTGCCTGCGCGGCCATATCGAGCATGTCGGCACTTCCCTCATCGCCCTCTACCGGCGTGCTCTCGCCCGGGCTTGATCGGACCTGGCGAAGCCGTGCGCCCCGGTGCATCCGGCCGACTCAGTCCGGCTTGGGCGCCCGACCGCCGATCCGCCCCGGCAGACGGGTCAGGCGATCCTTCATCTCGAGCACCTTCTGGACCTTTGCGCCGAGGGTGAGGAGCTGGACGAGGCGCTCTGTTTCGAGGCGGCGCACGTCGGCGTACCAGCCCGCGAACAGCTCAAAGAGGTCATGCATCTCCTTGAGACGCTCCTGGGCGTGCCGCTCCTCCTCGGTGGCGGCGTCCTGCATCAGGAGCTCGCGCAGGAGGGTCAGCGTCGGATCGACTTCCCGCTTCTTGCGCTCCTCGACCAGCGTCCGGACGATCTGCCAGATGTCCTCGGGCGTCGTGAAGTAGTCGCGCCGGTCGCCCGGCCGGTGCTGGAGGCGCACGAGATTCCAGGCCTGCAGTTCCTTCAGGCCCATGCTGACGTTGGAGCGCGACACGCCGAGCCGTTCCACGATCTCGTCGGCGTTGAACGGCCGCTCGGCCACGAACAGCAGGGCGTAGATCTGCCCCACGGTCCGGTTGATGCCCCAGCGCGAGCCCATCTCGCCGAAGTGCAGCACGAAGGTCTGGACGAGGGGAGGCAGCTGCACGGCGAGGGTCCGACGCGGGGAAGGTACGGGGTCGCCCCCGGCTTATCAGGACTTGAGCCAGAACCGGAGGAGCGTCGCCACGAAGGCGAGGCCGACGACGCTCGAGGCCCAGAGCACCGCGAACCAAGCGAGGCGCTTCCAGAGGGGTTGTGCCGATGCGGGTGCCATCAGTGATATCCGTGCGCGTCGACCTTGCCGCGGAAAACCCAGTACGCGTACGCGGTGTAGGATAGGATGATCGGGATCAAAACCGAGGCGCCGGCGAGGAGAAAGATCTGGCTCGCCTCGGGAGCGGCCGCCTGCCAGATTGTGATCCGGCCCGGCACGACGTCGGGGAAGATGCTGATGCCCAGTCCCAGGAAGGTCAGGGCGAACAGGCCCAGGGCAATCAGGAAGGGCGCCCGCTCGGCGCCGCTGCGCAGGGCCCGCCACAGGGCGTACGCGGCGAGCGCCACGAGCAGCGGCACCTGCGCGGTGACGAGCACGTTCGGCATCGCCAGCCAGCGCTCGGCGTAGCGGCCCTGGAGGAACGGCGTCACCGCACTGACGAGGGCGATGGCCGCGACCGTCGCCACGGTGAGGCCCAGGGCATAGCGCCGGGCCTGCGCCTGGAGCTGGCCCTCGGTGCGCATCACCAGCCACGTCGCCCCGAGCAGTGCGTAGGCGACGACCACGCTCGCGCCGACGAGGATGCTGAAGGGCGTGAGCCAGTCCCACCAGCCGCCGGCATAGGCCCGCCCCTCGACGGTGATGCCCTGCAGGAGGGCGCCCAGCGTGATGCCCTGGGCCAGGGCCGCCACCAGCGAGCCGCCCGCGAAGGCCACGTCCCAGGCGGCGCGGTGGCGGGGATCGCGCCAGCGGAACTCGAAGGCGACGCCGCGGAAGATCAGGCCGAGCAGCATCGCGATGATCGGCGCGTAGAGCGCCGGCAGGATCACCGCGTAGGCCAGGGGGAAGACGGCGAACAGGCCGCCGCCGCCCAGCACGAGCCAGGTCTCGTTGCCGTCCCAGACCGGGGCGACCGAGTTCATCGCGGTGTCCCGCTCCGCGCCGGGCCGCAGGAGGGGGAACAGGAGGCCGATGCCGAGATCGAAGCCATCCATGACGATGTAGGCGAAGACCGCGAAGGCGATCACGAACGCCCAGACCACCGTGAGGTCGAAGCTGTAGGCCATGGGTTCCTCACTCGGCCGGCTGGAGATGGCGGTCGGGATCGATCGCCGGGGCGGGGGTGAGGCCCGCCGTCCGGATCGGCACGCCGGGCTCGATGCCGCGCTCGCCGGCATGCGGGGGCTTGGCCATCAGGCGGAGGATGTAGGCGGTGCCCATGGCAAAGACCGCGAAGTAGATCACCACAAAGGCGGTGAGCGAGGCCGCCACCGCGGGCGCGTGGAGCGGCGAGGCGGACTGCGCCGTGCGCAGCAGGCCGTAGACCGTGTAGGGCTGGCGCCCGACCTCGGTGGTGATCCAGCCGGCCAGCACCGCCACGAAGCCGGCCGGGCCCATCGCCACCGCGAAGCGGTGCAGCGGCGGCCACGTGTAGAGCGTCCCGCGCCAGCGGGCGAGGAGGCTCAGGGCGCCGAGCAGCAGCATCAGCATCCCGAGACCGACCATGATGCGGAACGACCAGAACACGATCGGCACCGGCGGCCATTCCGCCCGCGGCAGGCTGTCGAGCCCCGTCAGGGGCGCGTTCGGATCGTGCTTCAGCACCAGCGAGGACAGCTTCGGAATCTCGACCGCGTAGCGGACGGTGCCGGTCTCCTGGTCGGGCAGGCCGAACAGGATCAGCGGCGCGCCGTCCGGGTGGCTCTGGTAGTGCCCCTCCATGGCCATGACCTTGGCGGGCTGGTGCTCCAGCGTGTTCAGGCCGTGCGCGTCGCCGGCGAGGATCTGGACCGGCGCCACCAGCGCGGCCATCCACATCGCCATCGAGAACATCGTCCGGGCAGCCGGATTGGACCGGTCGCGCAGGAGGTGCCACGCGCCGACCGCGCCGACCACCAGGGCGGTGGTGAGATAGGCGGCCAGCACCATGTGCACGAGGCGGAACGGGAAGGACGGGTTGAACACGATCGCCCACCAGTCGAGCGGCACGAACTGGCCGTCCGCGTTCGTGCCGTAGCCCGCCGGGGTCTGCATCCAGGAATTCACCGACAGGATCCAGAAGGCCGAGAAGAAGGTCCCGAACGCCACCATCAGCGTCGCGGCGAAGTGCAGCCGCGGCCCGACCTTCGTCATGCCGAAGAGCATCACGCCGAGGAAGCCCGCCTCCAGGAAGAAGGCCGACAGCACCTCGTAGGCCATCATCGGGCCCAGCACCGGGCCGGTCTTGTCCGAGAAGACCGACCAGTTCGTGCCAAACTGGTAGGACATCACCAGCCCCGACACGACGCCCATGGCGAAGGCGATCGCGAAGATCTTAATCCAGTACTTGAACAGGTCCATGAAGACCTGACGCCCGGTGGCGAGCCAAAGCCCTTCCAGCACGGCGAGGAAGCTCGCGAGGCCGATCGAAAAGGCCGGGAACACGATGTGGAAGGCCACCGTGAACCCGAACTGCATGCGGGCGAGGATCAGGGGATCGAGATTGGCGAGCACGTCGGGCCTCCGGCACTGAGCGCGACTCGGCATATAGCAATTTCAGAAATGTCTGAAAAGTCAGAATGCAGAACGGCCGCGCGTCGGGGCGGCCGCGCGCGTCGGCCTCCGGGGCTGATCCGGGCGACGCGCGGGTCTGGACGTCCGCGCTTGAACGCGGCAGGGTCGCGGCCTTCCCCACAGGTCGGGATCCTGCAGGCGCTCCGGTGCATGCCGCGCCACGGCACGCCGCGTCCCGACGCAAGCAGAGCACGCGCCGCCATGGCCGATATCCCCGCATCCGCCGCGCCCGTCGATCTCGCCTCCGCCCTCTCGGCGCGCATCCGCGGCATCGGGACGAGCCAGATCGGGCTGGTGGCGGATCGCGGGCGGGACGACCCGGAGGTCGTGAAGCTCTGGATCGGCGAGGGCGATCTGCCGACCCCGCCCTTCATCGTCGAGGCGGCCCACAAGGCGATGCTTGCCGGGCACACCCGCTACACGACCTCGCTAGGGCTGCCGGCGCTGCGCGCGGCGCTCGGCGCCTATCACGCCCGCCATTGGGACGTGGAGATCCCGCCCGACCGGTTCGCCGTCACGGCGGGCGGCATGAACGCGATCATGCAGGCCGCCCAGGTGCTGCTGGAGCCGGGCGACGAGATGATCATCCCGTCCCCGGCCTGGCCGAATCTCGGCGAGGCGGTCCGCATCGCCGGCGGCGTCCCGGTGACGGTCCCGTACCGCAGGCTGCCGGACGGACGCTTCGCGCTGCCGCTCGCCGATATCGAGGCGGCGCTCACCCCGCGCACCCGGGTGATCATGGTGAATTCACCCTCCAATCCCACCGGCTGGACCATGCCGCTGCCGGAGATGAAGGCCCTGCGCGACCTCGCCCGGGAGCGCGGCCTCTGGATCCTCTCGGACGAGGTCTACGCGCATTTCACCTACGGCAACCGGATCGCGCCGTCCTTCCTGCAGATCTGCTCGGAGGACGACCGGCTGATCGTCACCAACACCTTCTCGAAGAACTGGGCCATGACCGGCTGGCGCGCCGGCTGGGTGATCTATCCCCGTGGCCTCGCGCCCACCTTCGCCAAGCTCGGACAGTACAGCACCACCTCGATCCCGACCTTCGTCCAGCACGCCTGCATCGCGGCCCTCGAGGAGGGCGACGGCTTCATCCGCACCATGGTCGACCGCTGCGCCGAGGCCCGGGCGATCCTGATGGAGGGCTTGTCCCGTCTCCCGGGCGTCACGGTCGCACCGCCTGACGGGGCCTTCTACCTCATGGCCCGGATGGGCGGCGACGAGCCCAGCCTCGACCTGGCGCTGCGCCTGCTGCGGGAGGCCAAGGTCGGGGTGGCGCCGGGGACCGCCTTCGGGCCGGAGGGCGAAGGTCTGGTCCGGATCTGCTTCGCCATCAGCCCGGCCCTGGCGCGAGAGGCGGTGCGGCGGCTCTCGGGCGCGCTCGGGACCCGCGACCCGGCCGCGTCGGCGCATTGAGCCGGGCGGGTTAGGCGGCCCCGCTCGCCTTGCACGCGCGGCGAAGAAGCAGGGACGGTGAAGCAGGGATGGTGAAGGTCTACGGGTCGTCCTTGCTCAGGGAGTCGCCTGTCCGAGGCCGCAGCGCCCTCTCAGCGCCCCCAGCGCAGGACCAGCGCATCGTTCCGGCGGGCCAGTTCGATCAGCCCGGCGCGCGTGTCGGGGTTCAGCGGCTGGATCGGCAGCCGCGCGGTCTCGTGGGCGATCACCCCGCCCTCGGCCATCAGCGCCTTGCAGGCCAGCAGGCCGCATTGCCGGTTCTCGTAGTTGATCAGCGGCAGCCAGCGCGCGTAGGCGTCCATGGCCTCGTCCCGGCGGCCCGCCGCGTAGGCGTCGGTGATTTGCCGGATCCCGTCCGGATAGGCCCCGCCGGTCATCGCTCCGGTGGCGCCGGCATCGAGGTCGGCCATCAGGGTGATCGCCTCCTCGCCGTCCCAGGGGCCCACCACCGCTTCGCCGCCCAGCGCGATCAGCTCGCGGAGCTTGGCTGCAGCCTGCGCCGTCTCGATCTTGAAATAGGCGACGTTGGCGATCTCCCGGGCCATGCGCGCCAGGAACGCGGCCGAGAGCGGCGTCCCCGAAACCGGAGCGTCCTGGATCATGATCGGGATCGAGATCGCGTCCGAGACCGCGCGGAAGAACTCGTAGATGCCGAGGTCCGGCACGCGGATCGTGGCCCCGTGATAGGGCGGCATGATCATCACCATGGCGGCCCCGGCCTCCTGCGCCAGCCGCGAGCGCTCGGCACAGACCTGCGTGGCGAAGTGGGTCGTGGTGACGATCACGGGCACGCGGCCGGCCACGTGCTCCAGCACGGCGTGCATGACGGTCTCCCGCTCCGCGTCGGTGAGGACGAACTGCTCGGAGAAGTTGGCGAGGATGCACAAGCCCTGGCTGCCGGCGTCGATCATGAAGTCGATCGCCCGGCGCTGCCCGTCGAGGTCGAGGGCGCCCGCGGCGTCGAAGACCGTCGGGGCGACCGGGAAGACGCCCCGGTAGGATTGGGCAGGCGAGGTCATGCGCGCTCCTTCCATCGAGAAGGCCGCGTTCCCCGGCGCGTGAATCGGTCCGGATTCGAGACCCGCTTCCTCCTAGCACGGAGCCGGCCTGTCCGCGGCCGCATCATATCCCCGGGACGATGCCCCTGTCGGTAGGCGTCCCGGGTTCCCCTTGATATGGGAAGCGCGGCCTTCATGAGCGTGGCGCCATGCGGCGGCATGCCCTGACGGTCCATCAAGTCCCGGCCACGCGCTGGCCGCCCGAAACCTTTACTGCGTCCCGCGTCGACAGCTGAGAGCGACCTCGGCGACAGCGGCAGGACCTTCCATCGCGCTGGAGCCAACCACGATGCGCTTTGTCTCGACCCGCCTCGCCCTGGTCCTCGCCGCTGCGGCATGCCTCCTCGGAATGCCCGCGCAGGCGGACGACCTCGACGCGATCCGTGCGTCCAAGACCCTGCGCATCGGGACGGAGGGCACCTACGCGCCGTTCACGTTCCACGACGCCTCCGGGGCGCTCGTCGGCTTCGACGTGGAGATCGGCCGCAAGGTCGCCGAGAAGCTCGGCGTCACGCCGCAATTCCTCGAAGGCAAATGGGACGGCCTGATCGCCGGCCTCGACGGCAAGCGCTACGACGTGGTGATCAACCAAGTCGGCATCACCAAGGAGCGTCAGGCGAAGTTCGACTTCTCCGAGCCCTATATCCGGGCGCGGGCCGTGCTGATCACACGCGCGGACCGGGCGGACATCACGTCCTTCGCCGACCTGAAGGGCAAGAAGGCCGCGCAGAGCCTGAGCAGCAACTTCGCGCGCCTTGCCGAGCAGTCCGGTGCCGAGCTCGTCGGCACGGACGGATTCGATCAGTCGGTTCAGCTCGTGGCCACCGGCCGCGCCGACGCGACCGTCAACGACAGTCTGTCGTTCCTCGACTTCCACAAGCAGAAGCCGAATGCGCCCGTGAAGATCGTCGCCGAGCAGACGGACGCGGACGCATCCGGGATCATCATGCGCAAGGACAACCCCGCGCTGAAGGCTGCCATCGACAAGGCGCTGGAGTCGATCAAGGCCGACGGCAGCTACGCGGCGATCGCCCAGAAGTACTTCGGCGCCGACGTCTCGAAGTAGCCGTCCGGAAGGGGCCCGTCGCGGCGCGCCTGCGGGTCGCCTGCAGGCCCCTGCAAGCCTGAAGGCTGCGAGGATCCGGGCGCGCCTCTGAAGGCAGAGCGCATCGGGATCCCTCCCCGAGGGGACGCGGGGATCCGCACATATCCTTCGGCGAAGGCCATGCCCCGAGGCCGAACCTGCGAAACCCGTAACCCTGTCCGACCGAAAGGAAACGTCCCCCCGTGCCGCACTGGCTCGACCTCATGCTCCAGTCGCTGGGGCCGCTGCTCGCGGCCGGCCTCCGCTTCACGGTCCCGCTGACCCTGATCGCCTTCATGCTGGGGCTCGGCCTCGGGCTCGGAACCGCGCTCGTGCGCCTGTTCGCCCCACGCCCGCTGGCGGCTTTGGCCTGGTTCTACGTGTGGATCTTCCGGGGCACGCCGCTCCTCGTGCAGCTCTTCGTGATCTTCTACGGGCTGCCGAGCACCGGCATCCTGATCGACGCCTTCCCTGCGGCCGTGATCGGGTTCACGCTCAATGTCGGCGCCTACACGTCCGAGATCATCCGCGCCGCCATCGCCTCCATTCCGAGGGGACAATGGGAGGCGGCCTACGCCACCGGCATGACGCCCGCTCAAGCCCTGCGGCGCACGATCCTGCCTCAGGCAGCGCGGGTGGCGGTGCCGTCGCTCGCCAACTCCTTCATCGCGCTGGTCAAGGACACCTCGCTCGCGGCCGCGATCACCGTGCCGGAACTGTTCCAGGCCGCCCAGCGCATCGTGGCCGTCACCTACGAGCCGCTGATCCTCTACATCGAAGTGGCGCTGATCTACCTCGTCCTGTCCACGTTCCTGTCCTGGCTCCAGACGCTGTTGGAGCGGCGGCTCGGGCGATACGGCGGATATCTGGAGGCGCGCGCATGATCGCCCTGTCGGCCATCGAGAAGAGTTTTGGCGGCAACGCGGTCCTGCGGGGCATCGATCTCGCAGTGCCCGAGGGCCGCGTCACGGCGCTGATCGGCCCGTCCGGCTCGGGCAAGTCGACGCTCCTGCGCTGCGTCAACCTGCTGGAGATGCCGCGGTCCGGTACGCTCGACCTCGGCGATATCCGACTCACCTTCCGACCGGACCGGCCGCCGACCCGGCGGGAGATGCTCGCGGTGCGCCGCCAGACCGGCATGGTGTTCCAGAATTTCCAGCTCTTTCCCCATCGCACCGTCCTCGAGAACGTCACGGAGGGGCTCGTCACCGTCGCCAAGTGGCCGCAGGCCAGGGCGCGGGCGCGGGCGCTGGAGTTGCTGGAGCGCGTCGGCCTCGCCCACAAGGCGGGGGACTGGCCTGCCAACCTGTCAGGCGGCCAGCAGCAGCGGGTCGCCATCGCCCGGGCGCTCGCCCCCTCCCCGCGCCTGCTCCTCTGCGACGAGCCGACCTCGGCCCTCGACCCGGAACTCGCAGCCGAGGTGGTGGATGTGCTGGCCAGCCTCGCGGGGGAGGGCATGACCATGCTGATGGCAACCCACGACCTGCGCCTCGCGCGGCGCGTCGCCGACACGGTGGTGTTCCTGGAGGGCGGCACGATCGTCGAGCGGGGACCGGCGCCGGACCTGTTCGCCCACCCGAAGGATCCGCGCACCCGCCGCTTCATCCGGACCCTGCTCGGTGAAGCCGCGGAGGAGGCGTAAAGGGCGATCCGGCCCGGATCAGATCGTCCAGCCGCCGTCGATCATCACGGCTTGGCCGGTCGTGTAGGTCGCGCCCGCCAGGTAAACGGCGAGGTCGGCGATCTCCTCGGCGGTACCCAGCCGCCCGATCGGCTGCCGCGCGATGAAGGCCGCGCGGGTCTGCGCGTAGTCGCCCTGCGCGCGGATGCGCTCTTGGAGCGACGGGCTCTCCACCGTGCCGGGGCAGATCGCGTTGCAGCGGATGTTGTGGCCGACATAGTCGGCCGCCACCGCCTTGGTCAGGCCGATCACCGCCGCCTTCGTCAACCCGTAGGCGAAGCGGTTGGGCACGCCCTTCACCGAGGAGGCAACCGACGCCATGTTGACGATGGCGCCGTCGCGGCGCTCCAGCATCCCGGGCAGAACCGCGCGGATCGTACGGATCATCGCCTTGACGTTGAGATCGAGGGCGAAGTCGAGGTCGTCGTCGCGCATCTCCAGGATGGTGCCGGCATGCACGATGCCGGCGCAGTTGAACAGGACGTCGACCACGCCGATCCGCGCGACCAGGGTGCTGACGGCGCCCGCATCGAGAACGTCGAGGATCGCGGTGCTGAGACCGTCGGCGCGCAGCCCGGCGAGGGCATCCGCGTTGATGTCGGTGGCGTGGACCCGAGCCCCGGCTTGGGCGAAGGCGAGCGCGCTCGCCCGCCCGATCCCCTGCCCCGCCGCCGTGATCAGGACCGTCTTCCCGGACAGATCTGCCATTGTTCGCTCCCAGCAGGCTGCACTTCGCCGCGTCGGCTCCCGGACCGGGATACGCCGGCCAGATCCGGGCATCCGGGCTGAGTGCCCCCCAGCGTTGTAGGTTCCGGATGGGCGGGGCTCCAGGCCCGATCGCCCCGTCCATCCGACCCGACGCCGCCGCCCGGAGCGACGCAATCAACCGACCGCGCGGGATGACCGGCACGGCGGCGGATCTCTGGATGCCCGTCCGGCGTTCTCACGACGAAACCGTTTCGTGGAGGATCGCCGTGGGGCTTGCCGCCTTCGTCTTCTTCGTCGTGCCCTGGATGGCCGTGGCGATCTGGCTCTCGCTGCGTCCGTCCGGCGCCCGCCTGGGCGCCCCGGCTGCTCCCTGGCGTCCGCTGACGGATTATCCGCCGCCGACGCGGGACCAGCAGGACAGCGCAGAGACGCAGAGCTTGGCTTCGGGTGCGGCGCATGACGGCAAGCACGCACCGATCCAGGCCGTGTAGGGCCCGCTGAGGCGGCGGATGGTGGAGGTGGAGATTTCCACCTCCCGGCCAACAAGCGCCACATCATCCCATCCGCCGCGCCCGCCCTGCGCCTCGAGCCGTTCGGACCCTGGGCTGCACCAAAGGGGGCGGCGGCGACGCGCATCTGGATCGGTCCGGACGGTCCGGCTCTCGGCGGGCCTGCCACGCGCCGACACGATCCTCAGGATCGTGAGCGCGCTTCGACGCGCCGTCCTGGTTCCTGTGAGGAGGCCGGGCGCGCCGGCCGCGGCGGGGGCGTGGCCCGCCGGCCTGCGGCGATCCATCCGGGAAATCCGTTGCGCTTCCGCGGTTGCACAGGTTCGTGGGCGCGACCTTGCGCGGCCGAGGAAGAGACCGGGACTTGCCCGAAGCCACCTATCCGCCCCTCGACGTCCTCAAGCCGGTGGCCGATGGCGTCTGGATCGTCGACAGCGGACCGCTCCGCGTCGTCGGCATCCCCCTCCCGGTCCGCATGACCGTCGTCCGCCTAGGCGACGGCGGACTCTGGCTGCACTCACCGACACGGTTCGATCCGCACCTGTACCGCGAGATCGCCGCATTGGGGCCGATCCGGCATCTGGTCGCCCCCAACATCGCCCACTGGACCTTCCTGAAGGCGTGGCAGGCGCATTGTCCGGAGGCGCTGACCTGGGCAGCTCCGAACCTGCGCCAGCGTCGCCCGGTCCGCCGCGCCGGCCTCCGCATCGACCGGGTTCTCGGGGATGACGCCCCCTCCGATTGGGCGGCCGATTTGCGCCAGATCGTCGTGCCGGGCGGCTTCGGGTTCCGGGAGGTCGCGTTCTTCCACGGGGCGAGCCGGACGCTGATCCTGACCGATCTCGTCCTCAACCTGGAACCGGAGAAGATGCCGGCGCTCCTGCGTCCGTTCCTGCGCCTCGCCCGCATGACGCGACCGCACGGCCAGCCGCCACCCTACCTGCGCCTCGTGATCAAACTCCGCCGGCACGACGCCGCGAGAGCAGCGAGCGACCTTCTCACCTTGGCTCCCGAGCGGGTCATCTTCGCACACGGCCTCTGGTTCGCCGGGGACGGCGCAGCGCGCCTCAGACACGCGCTCCGCTGGCTCGCGAAAGGCCTCTGAGGGCGGGCGGTATCGGGATCACGCCGCAGCGATCAGCCGCCGCATGATCCAGGCCCGGGCGGCCGCGAGATCCGCGAAGAGCGGCGGACAAGCCGGTGCGAGCGGGCCGAATCCGGCCTCCAGGAACCACTTTCCGGTGTCCTCGCCGTGCTGCGCCGAGAGGCGGACCAACACCGCGACCAGAAATCCGTCGGCGAAGACGAGCTGGCTCTCGGTATCGTCGCTGCTGGTCGCGACCTGCACGGCCTGCAGGCTCAGGATCATTCGGCCATCGACTTCAAGGCGAAGACTTCGGCCGGATCAGTCCATCGCACGTTGGCGACGGGCGCAGATCTCCGTACCGATCCCTCTGGTCAATCGACCCTTCGCGCCGAAGTTCCGACGTCGATAGGGTCCGGCCGGCAGCCGCCCCCCCGCGATGGCGCAAACGGGGATCGCCCGCCCCGCGCAGCAGGCGTGCAGATGGATGACGGCCCGCGCGCCGATTCGGTCCGGGCTCGGCCTGGCCGACGCCTTCGCGCGGGGCACCGGCGATGCGTGGACCGGGAGAAGGGCGGCCGTTCAGGGCTCTTCCGGCGGGTCAGCCGCGACGGTGACGGCCCCCTCGATCGAGCGGGCGAGTTCGGTCAGCACCTCCTCCACCATCGGCGGCCAGGGTGCCTTCTCCTCGTCCATGAGGCGGGCAGCGCCGACCAGGGCGGCGATCTGCGCCTCATAGACGGGACGGCCGACGAGCTGCGCGTAGCGCACCCGCGCCGCAAGCGCCGTGGCGAGGCGCTGGACCTCCGCGATCTTCACGCTCGGCGCGCCGCTGCCGTCGCTCATCCGTCCATCCCTCCGGATCCTTGCCGATCCTCATAGGCCATGGGCGGGATACAGTCAGGACCGGCTACCAAGCGTGGAGGATCCAGCCGCAGGCGAGGGCGACGACGACGCCGGCCAGCAACGCCAGGGCGATGTCCCACAGCGGAGCGGTGAACGCTCCCGGCTCCGAGACAAAGCGTGTCAGACTCTCGGGCAGGACCGGTGCCGGCGGCCCGCGCCGCCAGCGCAGGCCAGTGCGGATGCGGCGCATGCGCAGATCCCCCGACCCTCTCAGGCGGTCTCGGCCAGGCGGCCGGCGGCGGCCTGCGCCTTCCGCGCCCCGCCCTTGGTGCGGACGAATTCGCCGAGCGGCTTGCAGGCCGGAAGGCCGATCACCTCCGCGGGCCGCATCCCGGCCGGTGGCACCGGATCGCACCGGGTCAGGGTGCCGGCGGCCTCCGCGGTCCCGGCGGATCCGCCATCCGCGCTGGGCAGGTCGACGCGATGCCCGATCAGGTACGCTTCGAGGTCGATCAGGCGGTGGCGCAGGCGCCAGATGTCGTTCTCGACGCCGTTGATCTGGACCAGCAGGTCGGAGACGGTGCCCTGGCGCGCCGCGATGGCCGACAGCACGGCGGCCCGCTCGTTCAGCAGAACGGCTTTGACGGTCGGGTTCATGACGCACGCCTCCGAATGTTACTGCGCCACGATCCGCCAATTCCGCCTGCGAAATACCTCTCAAAATTGATTAGCCATTACGCCCGAAGTTTAAGCGCGGAATTCGACGGCATCGCCGCGAAACGACGCCTCCGAATGCACCACATGCCGGCACGGGCGCGTCGCGGGCGCGGGAACTTCATGAACGGACAGGCGTCGGTTTCTCGCAGACCGACGCACGCAGTTCCGGGAGCTTCACATGCGCAGATCCGCAACCCTCGCCATGGCCGCCACCCTGAGCCTGGCTTCAGCCACCGCCTGGGCCGACCCCGTCGGCAGGACGGGAACCGGGGGCGGCCCCGATACGACCGCCAAGGCGCCCCACACCGCCGCGACCGGCCAGACGGTGCCCAACCCCGGCGCTCTCGGCCCGAGCGAGACCGGCAGCATCGAGCGGCGGGATGCCATCGAGGAGCGCAACGACGCGATCACGCGCGGAATCTGCATCGGCTGCAGCCGCTGAGACCGCAGGCCGTCCGGCCCCATCGCGCCCGGCCAAGCGGGCCATCTGCAGGGCGCCCCCAAGGGTATGACGAACCGTCATGGCCGGGGCGCCCTGTTCCGGGCGGGGGTTGAAGCCGCGGCCGCCGCAGCCCAAATCATCGGCCCTCACCCACCATGAACAGGAGTCGAAGCGTGGCGAACGAGTCTGTCGAACAGGCGACAGAGAAGACCTATTTCGGGCTGACCCTCGCGCAGCATGCGGAGCGGATCCGAAAGCTCGCGACCGAGCGCGGCCTCACCGGCGATGTCTTCGACCGCGTGACCGCGAAGGCCGTCGCGATGATCCCGACCGTCAAGGTGAACGACGCCGCCCAGCGGTGAGCCCGGACGGGCCGGATCAGCCTTCGGCCCGCAGACCCTTGATGATGCGCCGGGCGATGGTCCGCACGGCCTCATCGTCCCGCGCCTCGCCCTCGACCGGATCCCACAGGTGGGCGAGGCTGCCCTCAAGCTCGTCCAGCAATTCCGGATGACGCTGCGCCAGAAACCGAACCGTCCCGAACAGCAGATGCTCGGTCGCCATCTCGCGACGACGGGCCTCGGCGACGGCATCGGGATGAAGCTTGGGATTCTGCGCGCTCATGGATGCCCAACGATCGGCGGCGGCGGCGGTTCGTCCCGCAAGGCGTGGTGCGACGCCGCGGAGCGGGCTTCAGCGAACGCGATATCCGCGACGGTTCGTGAGCGTCGCGGACACGCAGCGCACAAGATCGTGCCGGCCAGATCGTGCCGGCCCGGTGCGACTGGATCGGACGCGAGAAACGCGGCACGGGGCGCCCTCAGCGCCGCAGCGCCCCGAACCAGGTGACAAGGGGCTCCGCGAACGCGGCCCAGGTCCGCGACCACACCGTGCCGGTGCGTGCGTCCGCCGGGCGGGCGCCGGCCATCAGGGATGCCACCAGGGCATCCTCGCGGGACTTGCACTCGTCGAGGGCGTTGCGCTCGTCCCCGGCGCGGCTCTGACCCGTCGGCTGATGCCCGGAGGCGTCTCGAAGGCAGCGGTGCCACGCGCGCTCCAGCTCGGCCGGATCGGACGCTCCGGCGACCGGACCCGCGACGGCAGGACCGGTGGTCAGGAGGAGCATCGCGGACAAGCTGAGCACCGGCATGCGCATGATCGCTTTATGACCGATTCGCGCCCAGCTCGGATAGAACGTAGCAGCAACAGTGGCCGTGACTCGGGACGGCGGCCGATCAGCCGTGCCGGCCGGGCTTGGCCATCCGGCAGCTGTGATCCATCAGGTACTCGGCGCTGGCCTCCGGCTCCCGATAGGCCAGGAGGATCATCCCGCCCTGCGGATCCCCGGGATCCGCCTCCACCGCCGCGAAGCTCGCGTCGTGCAGATGCCCCTGCCAGCCCGGCACCCGGGCCAGCGCCGCGAACGGGTTGAACTCCGCCACCGCGTCCGGGGGAATCCGCAGCGCGACGTAACGCGCCTCCGCCAGCGGCACGGGGAACGGGGCCCAGGTCTCGCCGACGGCGCCGCCATGGGCCTTCAGGGCCGCCATGACGCTCCGGTGCATGCAGTCGAGATGGATGTGAAGCTGGTCCTGGCTGCGGCCGCCGACGGAATTCACCTCCAGACCCACCGCCGCGACCGGCAGCCGGCCCGGCAGCGCATCCGACACAAAGTGCCGGGCCGCGAGCGCCGCGCGCCAATAGGCGGCGCCCCGCGGTCCCTGGAGCACGGGCGCCTCGATGCCCGAGATGCTGTCGGTGGGCATCACCACCGTGTGGGTAGGCTGTCCCGGCGCGCGCAGCACCGCCGTCCCCGGGCGCGTACCATCGCCGAGGTCGACGGAGAGGCAGGGAAAGCTCCGGCCCGCCGCCTTCTTGGCGAGCACGCAGCCCTGCAGCGCCACCCAGAGCACGTCCCGCACCGGGTTCGCCGCGATGGCGGCCGGCACCGTGGCGAAGGCGAACAGGATCGCGGCGACCAGACGACGAAGCATGAGCAGATGTTCCGGTCCCCGGCCGCCGTTATGCTACAGGCGGCAGCGCGCCATCACTGTACGCGGGCGCCGTCGGCGCGAGGTTACGATTCCGCGATGCTGAGAGGGAAGGTGCCGTGGCTCGGCCTGATCCGGATCGCGGCCTGGATCCTGGTGGCCCTGATCGCCGCCGTCACGCTGGTGCCGATCGGGCTCCGCCCCGTCGTCACGGCCGAACCCAGCATCGAGCGCTTCGCCGCCTACGCGCTCGCCGGGCTGCTGATGGCCATGGGCTACCCGCGGCACGGGCGCTGGATCCTCGTCGGCAGCATCCTCCTCGCCGGCGGCCTGGAGTTTGGGCAGACCCTTACCGGGACCCGCCACGGCCGGTTCGACGATTTCCTCGTGAAAGCCGTCGCGGCCTTGGCCGGCGCGGTGGCGGGCCGCCTGCTCGCGGTCCTGGGCCGCGGGCGCCCGGACGACGCGACCTGCCGATAAATCCGGCCCGGCCGGACCGTCGCCGCGGACGCGGACGTTTGCACATGTCCCAATGCATGTCGCCGATGCATGTCTGCGCCGCCAGCCCGGCATCCTGCGGTCGGTCTCCGGCGGAAACCGCCGAGCTTGACCCACGTTGGCTCAGGGGGCTCTCACGCGAGGTGCGGCATGTTCGGCGCAGCCAAGCTCACGGGACGGTTCTGGTTTCGCAAGACGTGGACGGGCAAGCTGGTCCTGCTCGTCGAGGAAGAGAAGCCCCGGTGGCTCAGCCGGACCGGCCTCACCAAGCGCCGCTGGCGCGACGCGCGCCTTCTCGACCTGGCTGAAGCCCCGATGCACGCGCTGATGACGCTCGAGCGCGGTTATCGCGGAGATCCCGCATCCGGTCCGGCGCGGATTCTGCAATCGGTGGTCCCACCCGGGACGCGCGGCGCGATCGCCACGCCGATCGGGACCGCCGTCAACGCGTGAGCGCCGCAGGGGCGCGGGCCGAGCATGGAGGGGCAGGGCTCGGCCCGCCTGCCGTTCGGCTTCTTACCCCCAAAGCCGGAGCGACCCTGCCACTGATCACGGCAGGATTAACACTTCCTGAAGCCGCCCGCCCGGGCCCGCGCCGCAGACCCCCGTGCGGACGATCCGAGGGAAGCCGCGCTGCCAGCTCCGACCGGAATGATCCAGCGGCAGAATCGCTACTGATCTATGTTGGTATTCGCCCAGACATTCGGTAGATAACAGCCATAATAGGTTATCTTCGCTCATATATGGACTTGACTGTCGAGAGGCGGATCAACGTTCATGCATCACTCCAACGTGAGAGGCGTTCATGGAAGATAGCAATCCCGCACCGCATCAGGATCCAGTCGATTTCGTGGAGCTGACGGCCGACATTGTTTCCGCTTACGTCGCCAACAATTCCGTCCCGGTCCCCGATCTGCCGTCGCTGCTGTCCGGCGTTCATGCCGCGCTCGCCGGCCTGAGCCAGACGACGGTCTCGGCCGAGCCGGAATTCAAGAAGGCGACGCCTGCGCAGATCAAGAAATCGATCACCCCCGACGCCCTGATCAGCTTCATCGACGGCAAGCCGTACAAGACGCTGAAGCGGCATCTCACCGGCAACGGCATGACGATCGAGCAGTATCGGCAGCGCTACGGTCTGCCGCCGGACTATCCGACGACCGCATCCACCTACTCGGCGATGCGGGCCGAGTTCGCCCGCAATGCCGGCCTGGGCCACAAGCGCCGGAGCCCGGCCGCGAAGCGGGGCGAGCCTGCGGCGTCCGCCGCGGCGCCGGATGCGGACGGCACGAAGGTGGCCAAGGGCCGCAAGACCCGGAAGGCTGACGCGGAGGCGTGAGCCCTGAGGTTGCGGGCCCTGACGTGCGATCCCGGGGCCCGGACTCGGAATGACGGGATCGGGCACGGCCGGGGCGGCCGCATCCACCCGTCAAGACCGCGGCGCGGAGTGCCGGAACGACGCCTGCGGCCATCCGTTGGCCCAGCGGAATGCCCGGCTGAACGCCACGGAGCCCAACGTGAACCGACCGATCCCCGCCCTTCTCCTCGCCGCCGCGACCGTGGCCGCCCTCCCGGCCGCAGCTTGGGCGCAGGATCGGCCCGGAACCGGACCGGCGCCCCGGACCGAGACCGCACCGAAGCCGGCGGCCGATACGAAGGATCCCGGCCGGACGGCGACGGAAGCCGTAACCCATCCGTCGGCCGTTCCGCCGACGGAGGGTCAGGTCGGCACCGGCAAGCCCCCGGCCACCGGGACCCCTCCGACGACGAGCCGCTAGCGCCCCGTCACAGCCCCGGCGCCCCCAGCCGAACTAGGGCAGCCGCACGGGCCTGTCCCCGCCGGGGCGCGACATCGAGGGATATCGGTCCGGCGGGACAGACGCGGCATGGCCCCGCCGCCGTGGCGGTCGTGCCCCGCGGATCGGGCCGCCATCACAGGCCGCGCCTGCCGGTGGGGCCAGAGCGGGTGCACGGAACCGGGCCCGTCTGCCGCGAGCGCTGCGGCACGCATCGGTGGAAACGAACCGGCCGGCCGGCGGTGACGCGATCGACGAGCTCCTTCCGGCTTCCGCTTGTCCCCCGTGCCCACCGTCCATAGATCCCGACGATGACGGCACTCCCCTTCGACAACAGCTACGCCCGCCTGCCGGAGCGCTTCTACGCGCGCCGGCCGCCGACGCCCGTGGCGGCCCCGCGTCTCGTCCGGCTGAACCGGGCGCTCGCCGCGGAGCTCGGCCTCGATCCGGACTGGCTTGCCGGCCCGGACGGCGTGGCGGCCCTTGCGGGAAACGCCGTCCCGGAGGGCGCCGATCCGATCGCGGCGGCCTATGCCGGACATCAGTTCGGCCAGTTCGTGCCGCAGCTCGGCGACGGCCGCGCGGTCCTCCTGGGCGAAGTGCTCGACCGGACTGGGCAGCGCCGCGATATCCAGCTGAAGGGCGCGGGCCCGACACCGTTCTCCCGGCGGGGCGACGGGCGGGCAGCGCTTGGTCCGGTGCTGCGCGAGTATCTCGTCAGCGAGGCCATGGCGGCGCTCGGCATCCCGACCACCCGGGCGCTCGCCGCCGTGACGACCGGCGAGCCGGTGGTGCGCGAGACGCTCCTGCCGGGCGCGGTCCTCACCCGCGTGGCCGCGAGTCACATCCGGGTCGGGACGTTCCAGTTCTTCGCGGTCCGGGGCGATGTCGAGGGCCTGCGGGCGCTCGCCGACCACGTCGTGGCCCGGCACTATCCCGAGGCCGCTTCGGCCGCGAACCCCTACCGCGCGCTGCTGGAGGGCGTCATCGCCGCCCAGGCCGAACTCGTCGCCCGCTGGCTGCATGTGGGCTTCGTCCACGGGGTCATGAACACCGACAACATGTCGATCGCCGGCGAGACGATCGATTACGGACCCTGCGCCTTCCTCGACGCCTACGATCCCGGGACCGTCTTCAGCTCCATCGACCGCAACGGCCGCTACGCCTACGGCCAGCAGCCGCGCATCGCGCTGTGGAACCTGACGCGGCTGGCCGAGACCCTGCTGCCGCTGCTCGCGGAGGACGAGGCGGGCTCGGTCGCCGAGGCCGAGGCGGCGCTGGCCTCCTATGCGGCGCGCTTCGAGACGGCCTATCACGGCGGCCTCGCCCGCAAGCTCGGCCTCGCCGAGACCCGGGACGGCGACGCCGCTTTGGCGGGCGACCTCCTCAAGCGCATGGCCGAGAATCGGGCCGACTTCACCTTGACGTTCCGCACGCTCTGCGCCGCCGCGGAGCGGCCGGAGGCCGACGCGGGCGTGCGCGACCTGTTCGTCGATCCAACGGCCTACGATGCCTGGGCGAAGGACTGGCGCGGGCGGCTCGCGCAGGAGGCCCGCGACCCGGCCGAGACCGCCGCCGCGATGCGCCGGGTCAATCCGGCCTTCATCCCGCGCAACCACCGGGTCGAGGCGATGATCGAGGCAGCCGTGGAACGGGGGGATTTCGCCCCGTTCGAGACGCTGCTGACCGTGCTGTCCCGCCCCTACGTGGATCAGCCGGATCAGGCCGCCTTCGCCATGGCGCCCGATGACGGTGGCGTCGGCTACCGCACCTTCTGCGGCACCTGAGGCGGCGCGCCGGCGGTCACTGCCGCGGCCAGGTGAAGATCTCGCGCACCCCGCCCTCGTGCCGAAACCAGTGGACGCGGGTGGCGGGGTTGAAACCGTGATCCCGGTACGACGTGGCTATCACGGAAACGAGAGTCTCCGCCGCCGACCGGTCGTGAATGTCGTAGGCCAGAAGTTTGGGAGCACCGCCAGGTTCGCGGGCGAGATCGCGGACCAGAATCGAATACGACATACTCCCCTCCTTTCGACGCAAACGATCTACTCAACATTATATCTCTAAGGCTAGGATTGTTCGCGTCAGGATCGCGTAAAGGTTAAACATTATTAACCGGAGTGCGTTGATTTGATACAGTCGAGGTCGGAGGCGCCGGGCGCGGAGGTCATCCCTGTCGTCACGAGCCTCGCGAGGGGACCGAGAGCGGCGCGGGAGCGATGAGCGGCGCGTGGCCGGATCCCTCAGCTGCGCGTGCAAAGGCGGCGAAGCCATCCCCATGAAACGGAAGTCGAATCGCGTCGCGACCGTGGCCGCCGGCCTGTCTCTCGGGCTCAACGGGATCATCGCCCGCCCCAGCCGGACATCGCGCGCGGCAGGCGCCCGCCGAGACCGGACGACGCGAACGGGGGATCCGAAGGCCAAGGTGAGGCGGATCCTCGCGTGGTTCGTCGCGCCGGCCCTGGCGCTGCTGGTCGCCCAATGTGGCCCGACGCCCGGCGCGCCGGCGGCCGGGATCGTCGTGGCCTCCAAGATCGACACGGAGGGCGGGGTGCTCGGCAACATCATCCTGCAGGCCCTGCAGGCCCGGGGCCTCCCGACGGTCGACAAGATCCAGCTCGGCGCCACCGCGATCGTGCGCCAGGCCCTGATCGAGGGTCAGATCGACATCTATCCGGAATACACCGGCAACGCGGCGTTCTTCTTCGGGAAGGCGGATCTCCCGGTCTGGAAGGATCCCGAGGCGGCCTACCGGACGGCCCGGGACCTGGATCGCGCGGCCAACGACCTCGTCTGGCTGACGCCGGCCTCGGCCAACAACACCTGGGCGATCGCGGTGCGCCAGGAGATCGCGCAGGCCGCGGGCCTGAAGACCCTGAGCGACTTCGGCCGCTACGTAGCGGGCGGCGGCGCGATCAAGCTCGCCGCCGCGTCGGAATTCGTGACCGCCCCGGGCGCCCTGCCGGCCTTCGGCAGGACCTACGGCTTCACCCTCAAGCCGGAGCAGCTCGTCATCCTGGCCGGCGGCGACACGGCCGCCACGATCGCCGCGGCGGCGCGGGGCACGTCCGGCACGAACGCCGCCATGGTGTTCGGCACCGATGGCGCCCTCGCGGTCGCGCGCCTCGTGACGATGGACGACGACAAGGGCGTCCAGCCGGTCTATCAGCCGGCGCCGGTGGTCCGCGGGGCGGTCCTCATGGCCCATCCCGAGATCGCCACGGTGCTGGATCCGATCTTCCGCAGGCTCGACCTGGCGACGCTCCGGGATCTCAACGGCCGCGTCCAGATCGGCGGCGAACCCGCCTCCGCGGTCGCGGCGGACTTCCTCCGGCAGAACGGATTCGTGCGCTGACACGCGTCGACAAGCCGAGACTCTGCCGGCATGGGTTCTCGGCGGGTCGCGGGGACTCGTCGCGAGGCCGGCCACTTTTGCGCGGGCCCGCGCGCGCCGGCGCCGTCGGAGCTTGAGGATGGGGGGACATTCCGCGACGGGGCTGCTCCGCCCGGGCGTCGATCCGCTGGGCTCGGCCTTCGCGGCCCTGCTGGGACTGAGCCTGCTCGCCCTGCCGCTGATGACGACCCGGCCGAACCGGATCGCGGCCGGCACCGGGCTGACGGCCTGGTCCGCCCTCCCGTCGGATGCGGTGCTCCTCCTCGGAGGCGTCGTCGCCCTCGGCCTGCCGCTGCTGGCGCTCCGGGCGGCGCCGCCCCTGCGCCTCGCCGCCGCCGCCGCGATCCTCCTGCTCCTCGGCCTGTCGGCCGGCTGGGCGGCCGATCACCTGACCCTGCCGGGCGACAGGTACGGCCGGGTCTCGCCGGATGCAGGCTGGTGGCTCGCCTTCGCGACGGCGGCCCTCGCCGTCGGCGACGGGCTGGCGCGGCTGCGGCCGGGACCGATCCTGCGGATCGCCCTGCTGGCCCTGCTGGTCGCCGCGACGGGACTCGCCCTGCGGACCGGGTTCTGGAACAACCTCTCGGTGCTGCGGGAATATGCCAGCCGCTCCGACACGTTCGGCCGGGAGTTGCGGACCCATGCCGCCCTCGCCCTCACCTCGGTGGCGGCCGCCGCCGCTCTGGGGATCCCGGCGGCCATCCTGGCGCGCCCGGTTCCTGCGCTGCGGACGGGCCTGCTCGCGACCCTCAACGTCGTGCAGACCATCCCCTCCATGGCGCTGTTCGGGATGCTGATCGCGCCCCTGGCCTGGATCGGCCGGGCGGTCCCGGGCGCGGCCGCCCTCGGCATTGCGGGAATCGGCGCCGCGCCGGCCTTCGTGGCGCTGTTCGCCTACGCGCTCCTGCCCGTGGCCGCCGCGACTGTCGCGGGCCTCGATGCCGTGCCCTGGCCGGTGCGCGACGCCGCCCGGGGCGTCGGCATGACCGCGCGGCAGCGGCTGCTCCAGGTGGAGCTGCCCCTCGCCCTCCCGGCGATCCTGACCGGAATCCGGATCGTCCTCGTCCAGAACATCGGGCTTGCGGTGATCGCGGGGCTCGTGGGCGGCGGCGGCCTCGGCGTGTTCGTCTTCCAGGGCATCAGCCAGAATGCGGGCGACCTCGTCCTCCTCGGCGCGCTGCCGACCGTCGCCATGGCGACCGGCGCCGCGGTGCTGCTCGACGCGGTCGTCGATCTGAGCCGGGGCCGGGCGGCGGAGCGGGTTCCATGATCGACCTCGCCCAGGTGAGCCGCGTCTTCGAAGGACGCACGGTCGTGGCGGACGTGACCCTCCGGGTCGAGGCCGGGACGATCCTGACGGTGGTCGGCACCTCGGGATCGGGCAAGACCACCCTGCTGCGGATGATCAACCGCCTGATCGAGCCGAGCGCCGGCACGATCCGGATCGCAGGCCGCGACATCCGGGACGTGCCCCCGCATCTCCTGCGGCGCGGGATCGGCTACGCCATCCAGGGACACGGGCTGTTCCCCCACCGCACGGTCGCGGAGAACATCGCGGTGGTGCCGAAGCTGCTCGACTGGGACCGGAGGCGGATCGCCGCCCGGGTCGACGAACTCCTCAGCCTGTTCAACCTCGATCCGGCGGCCTACCGGGATCGCCTGCCGGCGGCGCTCTCCGGCGGCGAACAGCAGCGGATCGGCGTCGCCCGGGCGCTCGCCGCCGAGCCGCCGATCCTGCTCATGGACGAGCCCTTCGGCGCCCTCGATCCGATCATCCGCGGTCGGGCGCAGGAGGATCTGCGGACGATCCAGCAGCGCTACAACACCACGATCGTGCTGGTGACCCACGACATGGACGAGGCCCTCCACCTCGGACACCGGATCGCCGTGATGGATGCCGGGCGCCTCGTGCAGGAGGCGCCGCCGGCAGACCTTCTCGGCGCACCCGCCACCGCCTTCGTCGGCACCCTCCTCGGCAGCGGCGACCGGGCCTTCCAGCTCATGGCCCTGCGCGTGGTGGACGATCTGGTGGAGCCCGGCCCGGCGCCGGGCCCGCCCATCCCGGCCGGGACCTCGGTACGGGCCGCCCTCGCGGAGAGCCTGTGGTCCCGGCGCCCGGCCCTGCCGGTCAGCCGCGACGGCGTCATCCTGGGACGGGTGACGCGGGCGGCCCTCGAGGCGCAGGGCGGCCGGCCGTGAGCCGGGCCCCGCCTCTCGCCTGGGCCGCGCTCCTCGCCCTCCTCGGCGTGTTCCTGGTCGCTCCGGGCCGATTCGCGCCCCTGTTTCAGCCGTTCGCCCCCGGCGACACGCCGCCGATCTACGCGCAGACGCCGCTGCTGACGCTCGCCGTCAATCACCTCCTGCTGGTCGCCGCCGCGACCCTGACGGCCGCCGCGATCGCCGTCGGCCTGGCGGTCGCGGCCACCCGGCCGGCCGGGCGCGACGTGCTGCCGTTCGCCCGGTCGGTGGCCCGGATCGGGCAGACCTTTCCGCCGGTGGCGGTCCTGGCCCTGGCGGTGCCGATCTTCGGGTTCGGCGCCGTCCCGACCCTGATCGCCCTGGTGCTCTACGGGCTCCTGCCGATCTTCGAGACCGCGCTCACCGGGCTCGACGGGCTCGATCCCGCGCTGATGGAGGCCGCGCGCGGCATGGGCATGACCGACCGGCAGCGGCTCCTCCGCGTCGAACTGCCCCTGGCGCTGCCGATGATCCTGTCGGGGATCCGCCTCGCTGCCGTCATCGGCCTCGCGACGGCGACCATCGGCTCGACGGTGGCGGCCAGCACCCTCGGCGAAGTGATCATCTCCGGCCTCCTCACCGGCAACACCGCCTACGTGCTGCAGGGCGGCCTCGTGGTGTCGGCGCTGGCTCTCCTGATCGATGCCGGCTTCCGCCATGTCGAACGCAGGGCGGCACGCCGGGCTGGATTTCGTTCCTAGACGCGACTAAAACGCCAGCGGGGCCGTACGCGCGGCCCTGGGGCGTGGAACCCCCTGTCTGATGGTTGGTGCCGACCAGAACGGCACCCGCATCCTTGGCCATACGGTCGGGGAGCCTGCGACGCATGTCCAGGCGTTCCGGCGCTAAAGGTCGTAGGGACCGTTCAGACACGGTTTTCCAACTCCCCGACTCGGGATGGTCGAAGGCTCGTTCGCGGGGGCGCACCGCGGATCAGAGCCCGCCGGGGGGATGGACCATGGGCTCCAGCGATCCCGAAACGCGCGGACGTCAGCTCGCCCGGCTGCGCGCGGCCTACGAGGGCCGTCCGGGGCGGCCGGACCGCGCCGGCAGTGGCGCGCGGCACTCGCGGGCGCTCTTGGGACGGATCCTCGTGGTGCTCGGCGGCCTGCCGGACGGGACCGGCTTGCCGGTGATCGGTCCGGGCGGGGACGGACGCGCCCGCTCGTAGCATCGGCCCGCCCACGCGCCGGAATCGCGCGGCATGACCGGCCCCAGACGCACGGCGGGCCAGGCGCATATGGACCGCCAGCCGGCCCGGCAGTGATGGCGACGCGCAGATCGAGCGACAAAAACTGTCAAACTCCAAACATATTGAATATTTAAACTCGCTATAACAATATTAACTCGACACACACGATTCGTTCGGCCGTCGTCCAATTGCGCGATCGATGCCGACCGGTCTTGAAAGCGTCGGACTGGGAGGTCGCCATGACACGAAGGACCATCCACACAGCATTCGCCCCAGGACTCTCCGCTGTCGCGCTCGTCCTGATGCTGCCCGCTGCCATAACGGCCCGCGCCGAGGACATGCCGCGACAGGGCGATTTCAGGATAACTTACACATCGACAAATATCTCTGCGCCGAAACCTGTCACGATCGGCGACAACCGAACGGCTTCGGCAACGATCAACATGATGACCGCCGTCAACGAATCGGGCGGGCGGCTCCTGCACAACATGGCCGGACGCTGCACCTCCGCCCCGCTGATCGACACCGCCGCCAAGACCCTCGAGAATCACGGCTATTGCGACTACGTCGACGCCGACGGCGACCACGTCTTCGAGAAGTGGGACTATCCGGTCCAGCCCCTGGGCGCGGTCAACGAGGGCACGGGCGAGTGGATCGGCGGAACCGGCAAGTACGCCGGCATCTCCGGGACCATGAAGATCCGCTCCCGACGGCTGAACTCCCTCACGGACGGCGCCATCCAGGTGGTCGGCGAGAAGCTCGGCAGCTACAGCTTCACCAACGCGGTGGCCAGCGCGAAGCGGGACTGACGGGTTCGGGGCGACGGGACAGGCGGGCCGACTTGGCGGTAAGACGCCGTTCATGACGCCCGCCGACCGAGACCGGTTCGAAAAATGCCTCGCCCTCGCCGCCCAGGGCGCCACGATGGGTGAGCGCGCGGCCGCCCGGGCCGCCGCCGAGCGCATCGCCCGGGGCGCGGGCCTCACCTTCGCCGAGGCGGCCGAAGCGCTCCGGCGGACGGGACAGGAATCGGCCCACCGGGCGACCCGTCCGCCACCGCCCCGGCAGCCATATCCCTGGGCGCAACCCAAGGCGCCGGTGACGCCCATCACGGTCGAGGAACTGCTCCGCCAGAAGGCCGAGACGGAGGCGTGGCAGAAGCGGTCGGCGGCCGCCGCCGACCGCCGCCGGAAGCGGGAGCGCGCCGACCAGGACGCCTACGTGGCGGAGCAGCGCGCCCGGCAGGCGGAGCGCGACCGGGACTGGGCCCGCACCCGCACGGATCCTCCGGCCGCGCCGGGGGACGAGGCCTGAGCGTCCCTCGGCCGGCGGAGAGCCGTCTCAGCGGCGGGGCTGCGGACGTGCGCTCCGGTGCGCCCGCGCCCGGCGATGGCGCGGGGCGACCCGCGGCGTGGCCTGCGGCGCCGCTGCGGCGGCCGGGGGACCGGGCGCGACGCCGTCATGGGCCGCGACGATCCGGCGGGCCTCCTCGACGCTCATGTCGCAGGCGCTCGTCATGCCCTGCAGGGCGCCCAGGGCGCGGTTGTATTCGGGAAGGTTGGTGCATCCGGGAACGCCCCACGCCCAGGCGGACGCCGGCACTATCCCCACCGCCGCCAGCACGAGGGCGACAAGACCGTTCCTGATCGACACGGATGCTCCTCCGCTCCCCGAGACCCGATTCCGGCTCCCGGCGGGGAAACGCGGTCACACCGGTGGCGGGTTCACCGCCGCCGGGTCAGGCCCCGCCGCACATGTGCTGGGAGTCCGGCAGAGTCCAGGAATCCAGCGTGCGCAGGTTGGTCGTCGTATACATCTTGCCGCGATCGTCGCCCTTGGGGCAGCCGGTCGGCAGGGCGACGAGGCAGGTCATCACCCGATCGCCAACCCGCGACCGCGCGATCGCGTCGATATAGGCGTAGGAGACGCCGTAGACGCCGTTCTTGAGATCGACGCTCGTCCCCTCGTCGATCCCGTCGCCCTTCGGCTTCACGAGCTTGTCGCTGAACCGCGTCCCGATCCGCGAGATCGTGGTCGCCACGCAGGTGCCGACCCGTGTCGGCATCTGCGCCGCGGCGGTGCCGGGGGCGAGCCCGAGACCGACGACGAGCGCGCCCGCCAGAACCGCACCGGTCCGGCCCCCCATCAGGCGGCTTCGAGCAGGAAATTGGCCCGCCGGAACATCAGCTCGCGCCGGTAGAGGTAGACGCCGCCCCGCCGCATCGCCGCATGCGCCGCGTCCGCATCGAACCCGTACGGCTTGTCCCGCGCGGTATCGATGCAGCCCACATACATCCAGTGCACACCGTCGATGATCGCCGGGATCGGCTGGTCTTGTCGGACGGCGCAGAACTGCTCACCGTCCGTGGCCGCCACGAAAATGTAGAAGGTCTTCCGCGCGCACATCCGAACCTCCAGAGGTCTCGGGGGTGTAACCGCAAGGCAACGGTCAAGGGATAAACTGATTCCGCTACAATAGTCAAGCTTCTGCCACATTTTCGTCACGCCCGAGACAGAACCGGCGCAGCCTCACACCCACCACCCCTCGAAGATCGGCCGCGCCCGAGAGCCCGCCCCGTCCGGCGCGCCTCCCATCGCGAACGAGGCATGACCCAGCAAGGTCCGGCGCCGGCCTGGATCCATCGACGGCTCGGCCCCGTCGGACCGTCGCATCGGCCGCGCTCCTTCGCCCGGCTTCAGGCAGCCGCACATTCCCTGCGCCCGACGGTGGACCACCCCGGCGCGAAGGCTGAAAACCTCAGACAACAGCGCAGACCGATAAGCCTTCGGATCCGACTCCCTGAGATCTCAATAAAATTTTGTATGCATAATTAGAGGGTTACCGGACATGCGAACAAGTATTGACAGGCCATAATGTACGAGTAGTCATAAAGACCGAGCGAGGTTACCGGGACCAGAGATGCGATCGATCGCGTTGCCGAAAGACCAAGACCATCTCGAATCGACGATCAGCGAGGTCGCGGTGCGCGTCGTCACGGCCTACCTGTCTAACAACGCAATTCCTCACACCAGCCTGCCGCCGCTTCTGGCCACCGTGCACGGCGCCCTGTTCGCACTGACAGACCGGCCGAAGGCCGCCGAGATCCCCTACGAGCAGCCGACCCCCGCGCAGATCCATCGGTCGGTCCGCCCGGACGGCATCGTCAGCTTCATCGATGGCCGATCTTACAAGACCTTGAAGCGGCATCTCACGGCGCATGGGCTGACGCCGGCCTCGTATCGCGCACGCTACGGGCTGCCGGAGGACTACCCGATGACCGCGCCCGGCTATGCCGAGCGACGTTCGGAAATCGCCAAGGCGATCCGGCTCGGCCGCAACGCGGCCTGACCGGCGCGATCCCCGGCGCCGCTCCCGGCTGCCGCGCGGCACCCCGACCGCGCCCGCGCACGATGGCCGGGCGGGCTCCCGCCGGGAGCCTCACCGGGCTCGGCGGACCAGCCTCGCGCTCGCTTGTGAACCGATCGTCCGCGTGGACGTAGATACCATGGACCTATGACGCGCGCCGGCGACGCTGGGACGACGCGATCAGGCGAGGGGAATGCGGGCATGAAGGGTCTGTCGGGCTGCGTCGTCCTCCTGTCCCTGCTCGGCGGGGGAGCGGCCTCCGCACAGACCGTCCTGGCGCCATCCGGCGACTCGGCCGTGACGCAGCCCGGTGGGACGGCCGGTCGCTCCGCACGACGCAACATCCGGGAGGCCTACCGCAACGGCGACGTGATCGGCCATCGGCCCGGCCCGGTCGCTCCCGTATCGCAGCGCGATCGATCTAAGCACACGCAACCGCGCTTCTAGCCGGCGGCTGCGGACCCTATCAGCGCGGCGCGCGCCCAGGCCGGCTTCGCTCCGTCGGCGAAACGAGCGGGAGGCAGGGACGTCCGCGGCAGCCGGCCGGCCTGCGCGGCGCCGGATCTCGTGTGACCCGCGACAGCAGCGCATTGTGCGTTTGTGAGCGCCACCACGTTTCCCGGTTCGAGGCGCGCAGCTATGGCGGTGCGGCACCGGTTGCACGCACGCTCCGGTCGGGAGAGGACAAACGCCCGTGATGGACGCCCGCCTGCAGGCTGCGACGCCCTCCGATAGCGCCGCGCCCGCGGCCGGATCGGTGGCGGTCGTCACGCGGCGGCTCGATTCCCTCCCGATCACGCGGCTCCACGTGGCGGCGCTCGCTGTCTGCACGCTGGGCCTGTTCACCGACATCGCCGAGGTCGCCTTGAGCAACGCCTTGGCGGCCATCTTCCTCGCACCGCCCCACAACATGCCACGGGGCAGCCTCTCGCTGCTCCTCGCCTCCGTCTTCGCCGGTGGGGCGGTGGGCGCCCCCTTCTTCGGGATCCTCGGTGATCGCTTCGGCCGCAGGCGCGCCCTTCAGGCCTCCCTGGCGCTGATGGCCGCCGGATCTCTGGCGGCCGCCGCGAGCCAGGGGCTCACGGCGCTGACGCTCGCCCGCACGGTCTCGGGTTTCGCGATCGGCGGGTTTCCGCCCCTCGTCGCGACCTACCTCGCCGAGGTGACGCCGGCGCGCCACCGCGGCGCGACACTGATGGTCTGTGCCGGGATCGGGCTCCTCGGCGGCTTGGCCGTCCTCCTCCTGGTGCAGGCGCTCGCACCGGGGGCTCCCCTCGGCGTCGAGCCGTGGCGCTGGGCCCTGATCCTCGGGGGCGCCCTGGCGGCCCTGGGCAGCATCCTGTTCGCGGGGCTGCCGGAATCGCCGCGATGGCTGGCCTCGGTCGGGCGACCCGTCGAGGCCGACGGGGCCTGCCGCCGGTTCGAGCGCGCGGCCGGCCGGGCGCCGGTCGTCGGAGCAGCCGACCTCGCCCCAGCGCCGGCGATACACGGGCCGGCGATACACGGGCCGGCGGGCTTTCGCGCCCTGTTCACCGGGACGCGCCAGACGCGCCAGACGGCCCTGTTCGTGGGCCTCTTCACGCTCGCCCCCCTGGCGACGATCGCCTTCCCGCTGCTCAGCGCCGTCGTGATGGTGGAGAAGGGCTTCCGGGTCGATCAATCCCTCGCCTTCGCCGCGCTGTCGATGCTCGGCCCGCCGCTGGGCACCCTCCTGACCGCGCTGGTGATCGACCGGCTCGAGCGGCGCGCCTGCCTGACGGCCCTGGCGGCCGCGATGGCGGCCCTGGGCACGGCCTTCGCGGCGAGCGGCACGTTCCTGACGCTGGTTCTCGTCGGCATCGCCTTCAACACCGCCGCGGCGACCTACGGCAGCGTCCTCGCCGTCTACGCCACGGAACTCCTCCCGACGCCGCTGCGGGCCTCGGCCATGACCTGCGCCTGGGCCGGCGGCCGGGTCGCCGCCGCCCTGGCGCCGCTCATCCTCCTGCCGGTCCTTTCGGCCTACGGACCGCACGCGATGTTCGCGGTGATCACGATCGTCCTCGGGGCCAGCGCCGCGCTGCTGCTTGCCGGACCGCGCGGCCTGTCCGGCCGGGCCGTTGCATAGGCCGCGCGGGGACGCCCCGCATCGTCAGGCCCGATCGGCGTCGGTTGCCAATCCGGCAAGATTCACACGATAGAGTTGCACAGGCGCTGGGACAGCGCCGCCGGGCCGGACGGGAGTGTCACACGTGTTGAGCCCGGTGCTCGTCCCAAGCCTCGTCGAGACGACCAATCACGTCGAGCCCAAGCAGGCCTTCGAATTCTGGCGCTGCACGGCCCTGGCCGCTTTCGGCGACATCGGCCGGCGGCATCCCCGGGAGCGCTTCGCGGCCAAACGCCTGACCGTGGCGTCGGCCGGCTGGTCGCTGACCCATACGGTCAGCAGCCCGGTGGAGCTGGAGTTCCGGTCCCGGCACGTCGACCGGAACGCCCGCGCGATGGTGGTGATCGGCCTCGGGCTCGACGGCATCGGCTATCACGAGCAGCACGGCCGCGGCGCCCAACTGAACCCCGGTGATATCAGCTTCCTGTCGCGGAACCGGCCCTTCGTGGCCGGCACCCAGAGCGCCTACGGCGAGATCCGGCTCGCCGTGCCGCGCGAGGTCTTCGAAGCCTGGGTCGGCGATGCGGACGCCTTCGCGGGCCGCAGCCTCAACCCGCACCCGGCCGGGGTGGCGTTCCGGACACGCCTGTGCACCGTGGCCGCCTCCATCGCCTGGATGTCCGAGGGCGAGGCACAGACTGCGATCGAGGGCGTGCTGCACCTTCTCGGCCACCTCGTCGACGGCACGGCCCGGCGCACGAAGCCCGCGGAGGTTTCGCAGGCGGCGGTGGTCTCGCTCGCCCGCGCCCATATCGCGCGCCGGATGCACGATCCCGACCTGGCCCCGCAGGACATCCAGAGGGCGCTGGGCCTGTCCCGGACGAGCCTGTACCGCGCCTTCGCGGAGACCGGCGGCATCGCGACGGCGATCCGCGACGCGCGCCTCGACCTCGCGCGCCGACGGCTGGAAGCCGCCCGCGACGGCAAGGTGCGGATCGCCTCGATCGCCTATGCGTGCGGGTTCACCGACGTGCCGACCTTCAACCGCGGGTTCCGCAAGCGCTTCGGCCTGGCACCGGGCGACCTCCGGCCCGCGCAGCCTCAGGCGAACCGCGTCAGCCCGCGGCAGCCAGATCCGCCGCGCCCCTGACCTGGGCGGGGAAATCGAACACCGCGTCCGCATGGGCGATCGTCGCCGGGCGATGGGCCACGATGACCCGCGTCATGCGCAGGTCCCGCAGAGCCTCGGCGATCACCGCCTCGGTGGCCTCGTCGAGATGGCTCGTAGCCTCGTCGAGGAACAGGATCTCGGGCCGCCGGTAGAGGGCGCGCGCCAGCACGATGCGCTGCTTCTGGCCCCCCGACAGGGTCGAGCCCATGTCGCCGACGAGGCTCTCGAAGCCCATCGGCATGCGGCGGATGTCGTCCAGGATCGCGGCCCGGGCCGCACATTCGGCGATCCAGCCGGCATCCGGATGCTCGTCGAAGGCGGCGATGTTCTCGGCGATGGAGCCCGCGAACAGGCCGTCGTTCTGCATCACGCCGGCGATCCGGCGGCGGTAGGATCCGGCGGCGGTGCGGATGTCCTGGCCGTCGGCGGCGACGATCCCCTCGGTCGGGGGCGTCAGCCCCATCATCACCTTCATGAGCGAGGTCTTGCCGCATCCCGAGGGACCGGTGATCGCGAAGCAGGCGCCGGCCCGGACCGACAGCGAGACCCCGCGGAAGATCCAGGGCTCGTCCGCGCCGTAGCGCAGCGCCAGGCCTACGCCGGCGAGCGCCCCGGCCTTCAGGGCGACGACCGGCGCCGCGGGCGGCGCGGCGGCAGCGAGATCCTGCTCCTCGGGCTCGCACAGCACGATGTCGGCGAGCCGGTCGGTCTGCACGTCGAGCATGCGCAGCTTGAACCACGCGTCGATCAGGCTGCCGATCCGCGTGGCGAACTGGTCGCGATAGGCCAGGAACGCCACCAGCATGCCGAGCGACAGCGACCCGCCGATCACGGCGCGGGCGCCCAACACCAGCAGGATCAGGCGATCGAGGCCGAACAGGAACTCGTTCGCACGGCCGAACACGAGGTCGAGGCGCTGCAGCCGCAGCCGGGCGTTCAGGGCCGTGACGAAGTGGTTCATCCAGGCGCCGCCGCGCCGCTCGCGCAGGTCGAGGAGCTTGACGCTCGCCATGCCGCGGACCGTCTCGATGAAGTGCGTCTGCTGGCGGGCCTCGGCCACGAGGGCCTCCTCGCTGCCCTCGCGATAGGCGCCGTAGGCGAAGACCCGGAGGATCGCGTTGAGTGCCGTCGAGGCCAGAACAACGGCGACCAGCCAGCCGCCATAGACCATCAGCATGGCCAGCATCCCGACCGCCATGAGGCCGTCGAGGACGGCCTGGACGAGGTCGGTCGTCAGGCCCTTCTGGATGGTGGCCAGGGAGCCGAACCGGGAGATCACGTCGCCGACATGGCGCTTCTCGAAATAGTCGAGGGGCAGCCGCGACAGGTGGTCGAACAGGCCGGCCGACCATTGGTAGTTCAGCCGGGTCCCGGCCAGCATGATCGCCCAGGTCCGGGCGATGCTGAGGCCGAGCTGGAGCAGCAGCAGCAATCCGAGGCCGATCGCCACCACGAGGAGCAGGTCGTGGTCGGCATTCACGATCACCTCGTCGATCACGACCTGCGAGGCGATGGGCATCAGCAGGGCGACGAGTTCGATCCCCAGGGAGAGGGCCAGCACCTGGGCCAGGGCGGCGCGGATGCCGGACATGTTGCGGAACAGGTCGCGCAGCCGCAGGCCCGGGTTGGCCCGCTCGCGCTTGAAGCCCGGGTTCGGCACCGCCTCCAGGGCGACACCGGTGAATTCCCGCGAGGCCTCCGCGAGGCTGATCCGGCGCCGGCCGCGGCCCGGATCGTTGATGACGAGGCCGCCGCGCTCGACACGGGTCAGCACCACGAAGTGGTTGAGGCCCCAGTGCAGGATGCAGGGGAGCCGGAGCCGGGGCAGATCCGTGAGCTCGACCCGCAGGGCGCGGGCGGTCAGGCCCTGGGCGCCGCAGAGGTCGATCAGGTTGCGCAGGGTCATGCCCTTGAGCGACAGGGGATGGCGCCGGCGCAGCGTGGCGAGGTCGAGCTGGCGGCCGTGATAGGCCAGGACCATGGCGAGGCAGGCCATGCCGCATTCGGCGGCCTCGGCCTGCAGGACGACCGGCACCCGGCGGCGAAGCCCGAAGTCCAGCCGGGCGGCACGGGATGGCGCCGTCACGGGGCCGCCTTCCGGACCGGCAGGGCGTCGAGGCCGCCGCGCGTGACGAGGGCGAGGCTTTCCCGGACATGCGCGACGGGATCGAGCAGCCAGCGGTAGAGCGACCGCTTCTCCAGGGCGATATCGGCCTCGACCCGCATGCCCGCCTCGAGGCTGCGCCGCTCGCCATAGGCCAGCACGGTGTCGGAATCGGGCCGGACGACGATGCGGTACAGGTCGGTCCCCTCCCCCCGGGCGGAGGCGCGCCGCGCGAAATCCGGGGCGTCGTCGCTGCCCAGCGGCGCCCGCGTGACCTCGGTGACGACGCCGCGATGCAAGCCGAAGCGCTGGAACGGGAAGGCGGCGTAGCGCAGCATCACCGGCGCGCCGGCCTCGGCGAAGCCGATGGCCGACGAATCGACGAACAGGTTGGCCTGGAGGCGCCCCGCGCTCGGCAGCAGGGTCAGCAGCGTCGCCCCGGCCGCCACGGTCTGGCCGACCTGCGCGCGGATCGACGTCAGGGTCCCGGCCTCCGGTGCCCGGACCTCGATGGCGCGGCGCGCCTCGCTCTCGGCCTTCTGCTGCGCCAGCTGGGCGGCGGTCCGGTCGAGGTCGGCGAGGTCGCGGGCCAGCCGGTCGTCGTAGGCGGCGAGCTGGGATTTCGTGTCGGCGAGCTTGCCGTCGACCTGGAGGCGGCTCTGCTGGAACTGCGCGAGCTGCGCGCTCGCCTGCATGTAGAGGTAGTTCTGGCTCTGGAGATCGGCGGCGCGGGCGAAGCCGCGCGCCACGGCGTCGGCGAGTTCCTCGACCCGCGACCGGAGCGGCGGCACCAGCTTCTCCTGCAGCTCGATCTGCTTGGCGAGCTGGGCGGATTGCTCGCTCAGATTCGCCACCTGCTCCCGGAGGGCCTGCCGCTCCGTCCCGGCCAGATCGGCCCGGGCGGCCCGCTGCCGCTCCACGCTCTGCCGCTGGCGCTCCAGCTCGGCGATCACCCGTTCCTGCGTAGGCCCGCTCGCCGACACGGCGTCGAGGTCGATCGTGTAAAGCAGCTGCCCCCGGGCGACCTTGTCGCCCTCGCGCACCCCCGTCGAGCCGACGCGGCCGGCGACCGGGCTGGCGAGACTGATCAGACCGATATCGGGCGCGAGCAGGCCGACGGCGTGGATGCGGCGGGTATAGGTGCCCTGCCAGGCATAGAGGCCGATGGCCGCCACCATGGCCACGCAGGACAGGGCCACGATGCGGATCGGCAAAGGCTGGATGATCTGCGCCTCGCCCAGCCACGCATTGCGTCGCGCCTCTATAACTTCCAGTCGAAAGAGCGGACTTGGCACCCGGCTAAAGCAACCTTCCCAGAACGAGACCACATCTTCGAGGATAGCACGCCTCGGCGTCATCCGGCTTGCTCGGTCGCATCGTACGAGTGCTGTGTCAACACTGCACGGGAATGCGAATTTTGTATTCCCGATGTCGCGTCAGATTGTCGCATTTTTCTATAAAAATTCAACGATATCAATTACTTGAACGAAATGAGGATCCGGCTTGTTTTGCGCCGCAAAACAAGGTCAATTTTTGCGCGCTCTCGTGCTGCAGCGCAAAGATCGCGTCTTCGCGATGCTGTCGAGAGGCACGGGGCCCCAGCGAAGACGGCGCTTGATGCGAAAGCGCCTGGAGCGCGCCCTGGGAAAGGCAAGCCCGGTCAGTTTTTGCGCATTCGCCGAATTCGAGAGAACTCGACACGTATCGGCAGCCAGATACCGATTGACACGAAGCACATCTCTGTAATCCTAAAGGCAGGTGCCGACGTCCAAGGCGCCTCGACGCTGCGATCAGACAATAGATCGAGCAGAATAAACTTCTTCTTGAATCTCAATCAGGAGAACGATCATGCAGGACAGCATCGATACCGTCCGCGAGCTGAGCGCCACCGAGCTTGACCAGGTGGGCGGCGGCCTCGGGGTCGGCCTCACCGTCGGCCTGGGGGTCGACGCAAGCCAGGAACTCGGTGCGGTCTCGGGGGTCGTCGGCCAAGCGGGCAGCCTCGTGAGCGGCTTGGTGGGCAGCGTGCTCGGCGCGGTTGGCGGCCTCGTAGGCGGCGTGACCGGCGCCCTTCGCTGACGGAGGAGAATCGGGAGGGCGGCCGCGAGGCCGCCCTCCTCAGGCGCCCGAGGGCGACGAAGCCGGAACCGACTGGCCCGCATGGACAGCACGCCCGAGACCATCACGTACGCCACCAGCGGCAGTTCCGGACATCTCTCCGGCCGTCCCGAACTGACCTGCTGCGCGCCGGGCGACCGCGGTCTCCCGGAGATCACCTTCATCGATTTCCGCTTCGCCACCGGGGGCTGGAGCACGCATGCGGTCTCCGGTCTCGAAGTCGCCGCCAGCACGCAGCCCGCGGGGGCGCATCACGAGGTCGATTACGAGATCGCGGCGCGGCTGAGCGACCGCGAGGGCCTGCTGGTCCGGCGCCCCGGTCTGCACGGCACGACCCGGTGGGTCGGCCCGTATACCGGCCGGGTCCTGTCCTTCTCGGCGGCGGCCGTCGAGCGCCTCGCGGAAGCGCCCATCGGAAAGATCGCGTTTGCGACCGACGGGCGCGACCTCCGCGCCTGCCGGAGCACCTGTCACATCCTCAGCGCGCTGAGCTACGCGCATCGGGACGATCCTTCGCCCGACCCGCTTTTGATCGAGAGCCTCCATCTGGCGGTCCTGCGCTCGGTCATCGCGGTCCGCACGGCGGGCCGGTCGGCCGGACCCGATCTGTCGGCGTCGCAGGCCGGGCGCGCCTGCGCGTATATCCGGGAGCACCTGGACCGGGAGATCACCGTGTCGGCCCTGGCCGGGATCGTCGGGCTCAGCGAGGGCTACTTCATCCGGGCCTTCCGCCAGAGCACCGGGGTGACGCCGTACCAGTACATCATGCGCGAGCGCGTCGGCCGGGCCGAGGCCCTGATCCGCTCCGGCGCGGGGTCCATGGCGGAGGTCGCCGCGCGGTCGGGCTTCACGAGCGCCGGCGCCATGAGCCGGACGTTCCGGAAGCTGGTCGGGCGCTCGCCGACCGGGCGCACGGCCGGCCGGCGCGCCTGAGCGCCTGAGCGCCTAGCCGGCGGCCCGCCCCGTCGCCCCGCGAAACAGGTCCTCCATCTCGCGCCGGACGCGGATCGCCTCCTGGTCGGCCTCGTACGCGACGTCGCTCCAGCGCACGGCCCGGCCGGCGGGCACGTCGGTCTTGAGGACCATGTTGTGGGCGAGCCCGATCGGCAGGGCGTCCTGCGCCAGGGACTCCGCCGCCGGCATCAGCTTGCCGTAGACGGTGAACCCGCCCTCGCCGTCGAGCCGCTCGCCCGCCCGCAGGGCGCGCTTGGCGGTGGCGGCGACGTCGCCGCGCCAGTCGCCGGTGGCACCCGTGGCCTCGCCGCGGACCGCGATGGAGGCCACCGAGATCCCGAGCTCCAGCCCGATCAGGTGATAGGGCTTGTAGGTGGCGGCGAACCGGCCGCTGGCGTCGGTCTTGAGGCCATACTGGGCGAAGCAGTCGCGCACGTAGGGGCTCGGCGCCTCGAACACCGCGTAGACGCCCCAGCGCAGGTCCCGGAACACCGGCCGCCCGTCCCGCTCGACGGACGAGACCACCTCGACGGTGCCGCGCTCGGTGAGGAGGCCGCCATCCGCCACGGGCTTCAGGATGCTCGGCAGGTCGTCGACGCCGCAGGGCGGGAAGGCGAGGCCGTCGCGCGGGGGGGTGAGCCCGCAGGCATTGGCCACCGCGGCCATCTCCAGGGCCGACTTGGTGCCGTCGAGGAAGGAGTTGAACATCTGCGGGTTGAAGTCGCCGCCCGCGACCTGGCTCTCGCTGAAGCCGTAATGGCCCCAGACCGTGTCGGGCGTGGAGGCATGGTAGGCCGGCAGGTACTTGGTGCCCTTGCCGGCGCAGATCACCTCCAGCCCGATCGTGCGCGCCCAGTCGACCAGCTCGGCGATCAGCGCCGGCTGGTCGCCCGAAGCCATGGAGTAGATCACCCCGGCCTCGGCCGCCTTGCGCGCCAGCAGCGGCCCGGCCAGCACGTCGGCCTCGACGTTGACCATCACGATGTGCTTGGCCGCCGCGAAGGCCCGCAGCGCGTGGCGGATTCCGGCGGCCGGGCTGCCGGTGGCGTCGATGACGATGTCCACGAACGGGCTCGCGATCATCGCGTCGGCATCCTCGGTGACGAGGGTCGTGCCGGCCCGGGCAGCCTCCTCCAGCCCGCGCGCCGCGAACCAGGCCTCCTCCCAGCCGACCCGCCGCAGCGACGCGCGCGCCCGGTCGGGCGACAGATCGGCCACGGCGATCAGGTGGATCCCGGGCGTGCGTGGCGCCTGCGAGAGGTACATCGCGCCGAACTTGCCGGCCCCGATCAGGCCGACCCGGACGGGCCGGCCCTCGTCGGCGCGCCGCTGCAGCTTGGCGAAGAGGGACATGGGGCGTTCTCCCTGGGGGCGCACGGTCGGGCTCGGGTCCCGCCGCGTTTGCCGCGTTGTTTGGACCCGCACCTAGCGCGGCTCGCGATCCCGTTGAGACCCGCCGCATGACAAGACTGACATAACCGTTGCGACCGAGGGGACGCGCGCCGGACCCTGCGCCGCCCGTGTCTCCGGGTTCCGGGCTCGCCTCCGGCGCCCCGGACCGACGGCGTGAGGCGCCCGCCTGTCGCCGAAGCGATCCGGCCGACGACGATCACCGCGCCCATGTCTTTCCGCGCCAACATCTTTCCGCGTCAGGCCGGAACCGCCCGGCTCTCCACCTCCACGTCGAGCAGCCAGCGGCGGAAGGCCCGGATCTTCTCCAGGGCCCCGTCGCGCTCGCGGTAGCAGATGAAGTGCAGGTCCCGGGACAGGCTCTCGAACCGCCCGCCGCCGAGGCGCACCAACTGCCCGGCGGCGAGTTCGTCCCGGGCGAACCGCAGGGTCTCCAGCGCCACGCCGAGCCCCTGGACAGCCGCCGAGATCACCAGCGAACCCCGGTCGAAGGCCGCGCCCGATGCCCCGGTCGGGATGGGCAGGCCGTTATGGGCGAACCAGTCCGGCCAGCGGATGGGGCTGAAGGACGAGTCCAGCCGGGTGAAGGCCCCGGCCCACCCCGCGGCCCGGGCAACCTCCGGCGTGCACAGGGCGGCGATCTCCTCCGGCCCAAGGGACTCGACGGTCAGTCCGGGCCCGCGCGGCGGCCGGCCGTAGGCGATCAGGATGTCGATCTCCTCGTGCCGGGCGAGATCCAACGGGTCGGCGCTGGTGGAGAGGCGGATGGCGATGCCGGGATGCGTCTCCACGAAGGCGGGGAGCCGGGGCCCCAGCCACTTCGCCGCGAAGCTCGGCGTGCAGTGGACGGCCAGCGACGAGGGCGGCGGCGGGCTCAGCTCGGCACAGACCGCCTCGATGGCGTCGAAGGCGCTGGAGAGCCCCGCGAGCAGGCGCTGGCCGTCGGCGGTGAGCGTCGCCTGACGATTCGCCCGCCGGAACAGGGCCCGTCCGAACCAGCGCTCCAGGGCGCGGATCTGGTGACTCACCGCCGAGGGCGTGAGGTGCAGCTCCTCGCTCGCCCGCGCGAAGCTGCCGAGGCGCGCGGCCGCCTCGAAGGCCCGTAGGGCGGGGAAGCTCGGGATCCGGCGCATGGGACAATCCATGAATTGAATTCACGAAAAGCGTGAAAAATCGTCGTTTGTCAACGATTGGACGCAGCACGATAGTGCCGGCCGCGCCGCGCAGACGGTGGCGAAACGATAAAGTCTAGGGAGACACCGGAATGGCACAGGGGGTCATGACCCTCGTCGAGCCCAGTATCGACGAGACGACGCGGGTCTACCGCAAGGTTACGTGGCGCCTCGTGCCGTTCCTGTTCGCCTGCTACGTCGCGGCCTATCTCGACCGCGTCAATGTTGGTTTCGCCAAGCTGCAGATGCTGAGCGACCTGCAGTTCAGCGAGACCGTCTACGGCCTCGGCGCCGGGATCTTCTTTCTCGGCTACTTCCTGTTCGAGGTGCCGAGCAACATGATCCTCCACAAGGTCGGCGCCCGGATTTGGATCGCCCGGGTCATGCTGAGCTGGGCCGTCATCTCGGCGGCCATGATGTTCGTGACCTCGCCGACCTGGTTCTACGTCCTGCGCTTCCTGCTGGGCCTCGCCGAGGCGGGCCTGTTCCCGGGCGTGATCCTGTACCTGACCTACTGGTACCCGTCCGAGCGCCGCGGCGGCATCATCGCCCTGTTCATGACCGGCATCCCGATCGCCGGCCTGATCGGCGGACCGGTCTCCGGCTGGATCATGAACGCGTTTGCCGGCACGGGCGGCCTCGCGGGCTGGCAGTGGCTGTTCCTGATCGAGGCGCTTCCGTCCGTCGTGCTGGGCTTCTGCGTCCTCGCCTA
This sequence comes from Methylobacterium sp. UNCCL125, assembly GCF_900116795.1. Lineage (NCBI taxonomy): Bacteria > Pseudomonadati > Pseudomonadota > Alphaproteobacteria > Hyphomicrobiales > Methylobacteriaceae > Methylobacterium > Methylobacterium sp. UNCCL125. Next base: position 70,731 of record NZ_FPBW01000017.1, read on the forward strand.
TCTCGACGACGGCATCCAGAAGGCCAAGTGGCTGAGCGCCGACGAGAAGGCGCTGCTCGCCCACAACGTCGCCGCCGACGGCGCCTCCGTGACCGCGCACCGGTTCCGGGACGGCTTCACCAGCGGCTGGGTCTGGCTGCTCTGCGGGATCTACTTCTTCTTCATCATGGGCCTCTACGGCGTCGGCTTCTGGCTGCCGACCCTGATCAAGGGCGCGGGCGTCTCCGACCCGCTGCAGATCGGCCTCCTGACCATGCTGCCCTACGGCGCCGCCGCCGTGGCGATGATCACGGTCGGGCGCCTGTCCGACGCGGCCCGGGAGCGGCGCTGGCACATCACGGTGCCGGGCCTCGTCGGGGTGGCGGGCTGGCTGGTCAGCATCCGGTTCAGCACGGATCTCGTGATCGCCGAGGCGGCGCTCACCGTGGCGACGATCGGCGTGCTGGTGACGCTCGCCCAGTTCTGGTGCCTGCCGACCGCCATCCTGGCGGGGGCGGCCGCCGCCACCGGCATCGCGGTGATCAACTCGGTCGGCAACCTCGCGGGCTTCGTGAGCCCCTACCTGATCGGCTGGATCATCGACACCACCAAGTCCACGAGCCTCGGCGTCTACACCCTCGCCGCGTGCCTCGCCCTGGGCAGCCTCCTGGCGCTGACGGTGCCCAAGCGCCTCGTCAACCGCTGACGCCCTCCCCTCATCCGACGAAAGGATACGCCATGCTCAACGATCATTCCCACGACGCGCCCGTCGCCCTCGACCTGCCCGACGACGATGCCGGCCGCAAGCGGACCTCGATCTACCAGCCGGAGCAGGCCGGCCTGATCTTCCCGGAGATTCCGGAATTCGCCAACCACGCCGAGGCGCGCGAGTACCGCAAGAAGCACCTCGTGGCCGCCTGCCGCGCCTTCGCGATGCACGGCTTCGACTACGGCTTCGCCGGGCACCTGACGATCCGCGACCCGGAGCGTCCGGAGCTCTACTGGACCAACCCGATGTGCGTGCACTTCTCGCAGGTGCGGATGTCGAACCTGATCCTGGCCGACCACAAGGGCCGGGTGGTCGAGGGGCGCCACGCCATCAACCGGGCGGGCTTCGTCCTCCACGCCGCCGTGCACGACGAGTACCCCGAGGTCATGGCGATGTGCCACGCGCACACCACATACGGCACCGCGTGGTGCGCCACCGGTCGGCCCCTCGACATGATCAGCCAGGACGCGGCGGCCTTCTACAACAGCCACGCGGTGATCGGCGCCTCGGCCGGCGCCGTGGCGGTGGAGAAGGAGAGCGGCCTCTCGGTCGCCCAGCAGATCGGCCGCAACCGCGGCGTGCTGCACCAGAACCACGGCCTGCTGACCTGCTCGCACCACAGCATCGACGACGCGGCCTTCTGGTTCATCGCCCTGGAGCGGGCCTGCAAGCAGCAGCTCCTCGTCGAGGCCTCCGGCATCAAGCCGCAGCTCCTCTCGGAGAAGACCGCCCGCTACAGCCGCGAGCATGTCGGCAGCGACTATATCGGCTGGCTGCACTTCCAGACGCTGTACAACCACATCGCCGAGACCCAGCCCGACATGTTCGCCTGAGGCCCGGCGGGCGCCGCCCCCGCGCGGACGGCGCCGCGACGCGCATCGGGGCCGGCCGCGAGGCCGGCCCTGCCGCTATGGGCCGGCATGGGCCGGTATGGGCCGGTATGGGCCGGCGCCCGGACGGCGCCGTCCGGATGGAGCGGGGAGCCGGTCCGTCCTGCCCATCAGCGGTACAAGATTGATTCATCCGTCGGCGGCCGCCACCCTGCACAGGTCATGTGAGGGCCGCGACCATGCGCAAGCGACACGCCGACGAGGACGCCCTGCGGTCGATCTTCGCGGAGGCGCTGGCAGCCCTGGCGCTGCGGCCCGATGCCGGAGACCGGCTGACGGTCACCGGCACGGAGAGCCTGCCGTCCTGCTTCCCCGTCACGGAGCTGGCGACGGCGGCGATCGGTGCCGCCGGCCTCGCCGTCTCCGAACTTCTGGGCCTGTTCGGAGATGCGCCCGCCGTGACGGTGGACCGGCATCTCGCCTCGGCGTGGTTCGGCCCGTCGGTGCGGCCGCGCGGATGGACGATGCCGGCCGCCTGGGACCCGATCGCCGGCGACTACCGGGCGGCGGACGGCTGGATCCGGCTGCACACCAACGCGCCCCACCATCGCGCCGCCGCCCTCTCGGTGCTCGACTGTCCGGGCGACCGGGAGGCGGTTGCGGCCGCCGTGGCCCGGGAGGCGGCCGAGACCCTGGAATCGGCGATCCTGCGCGCGGGGGGCTGCGCCGCGGCGATGCGCAGCCTGGAGGCGTGGCAGCGACTGGACCAGGGCCGGGCGGTCCGGGCCGAGCCCCTCGTGGCGGTCACGGAGGCGCCCGGCCTCGACTCCGGACGGTGGCGCCCGGACCCGGCCCGTCCCCTCGCGGGGATCCGGGTCCTCGACCTGACCCGCATCCTGGCGGGGCCTGTGGCCACGCGCTTCCTGGCCGGGCTGGGCGCCGACGTCTTGCGAATCGACCCGCCCGGCTGGGACGAGCCGTCCCTGGCGCCCGACGTCACCCTGGGCAAGGTCTGCACCCGGCTCGACCTCCATCGGGCAGCCGACCGACAGCGGTTCGAGGGGCTGCTCTCGGAGGCGGACATCCTCGTGCATGGATACCGCCCGGATGCCCTGGAGCGGCTCGGCTACGGGGAGAAGCATCGCCGGGCGCTCAATCCGAACCTGATCGACGTCACGCTCTGCGCCTATGGCTGGACCGGGCCCTGGGCCGGCCGGCGCGGCTTCGACAGCCTCGTCCAGATGTCGGCCGGCATCGCGTCGGCCGGACAGCGCTGGAAACAGGCCGACCGGCCGGTGCCGCTGCCCGTCCAGGCGCTCGACCACGCCACCGGCTATCTGATGGCGGCGGCGTCCATACGGGGCCTGATCGCCCGGTTGCGGGAGGGGCGCGCCGTCACCGCGAGGCTCTCCCTGGCCCGCACGGCGTTTCTGCTCACCGACCATGTCGGCGGCGCACCGGGGCCCGCCTTCAGCGGAGATCAGGACCGGGACTTCTTACCAAAGATCGAACACACGGCGTGGGGACCCGCCCTCAGGCTGTACGCGCCCGCGCGGATCGACGGCGTTCCCCTGCGATGGGATAGGCCCGCCCGGGATCTCGGATCTACGGAGGCTGCACTGGTTTCCAATTTCGATAGCGCGCAATTTTCCAGCCCGAACAGCAGCCGCGCTATAAATTGATCAATCCATCTAATATTTTTGCACCGGCGACATTACGCGACCCTTGACATTGATACGCGTCGTCTGGCAATCGGCACGTACGATATGCATGACACTATGTTAATATATTCAGAAATTTGTAAAAAAGGAACAGAAAATTCCTGAAGATCTCGATTTGGCAAAAGTCCATCAAGCAACAGGGAATATTAATACGATTTACCTCAAAGCACATCCGTTTCGCCGACCCAGACTTGCTCTGTGCCATACGGTTCGACACCGAGAAGGATGACGATGCCCGCGTCTGCCCCGGACCATCCTGTCCTGCGCGAAATCCCGATCGGCATCTCCGCCACGGGGACACGCCGCGAGACGGATTCGATGGGGGCGATCGACGTGCCGGCGGACCGCTACTGGGGGGCGCAGACGCAGCGCTCGCTCCAGCATTTCTCGATCGGCAACGATCGCATGCCCAAGCGGGTCTATCACGCCTACGGCTACGTCAAGAAGGCCGCGGCCCTGGTCAACGCCGCGGCCGGACGCCTGGAGGACTGGCGGGCGCAGGCCATCGTTCGGGCCGCCGACGAGACGATCGCGGGAAAGCTCGACGCGCATTATCCGCTCTACGTCTGGCAGACCGGCTCCGGCACCCAGTCCAACATGAACGTCAACGAGGTGCTGTCGAACCGCGCGATCCAGCTCCTCGGCGGTGAACTCGGCTCCAAGAGCCCGGTCCACCCGAACGACCACGTCAACATGGGCCAGTCGTCGAACGACACCTTCCCGACCGCGATGCACATCGCGACGGTGCTGGAACTCGACGAGGTGCTCCTCCCGCAGGCGCACGCCCTTGCCGACGCGATCGACGCGAAGGCGCAGGCCTGGATGGATGTGGTCAAGACCGGCCGGACTCATCTTCAGGATGCGACGCCGTTGACGGTCGGCCAGGAATGGTCGGGCTACGTGGAGCAGATGCGCGACGCGCTGGCCCTAGTCGCGGCGTCGCGGGCCGGGCTCTACAAGCTCGCGGCCGGCGGCACCGCGGTCGGCACCGGCCTCAACGCCCCGGAAGGCTTCAGCGCGGAGATCGCCGGCCAGATCGCCGCGCTGACCGGCAAGCCGTTCGTCACGGCGCCCAACAAGTTCGCCGCCCAAGGCTCCCTCGACGCCATGGTCGCCGCCATGGCGGCGGTGCGCGGGCTCGCGGTCGCGCTGATGAAGATCGCCAACGACATGCGCTGGCTCGCCTCGGGGCCGCGCTGCGGTCTCGGCGAATTGCTGCTGCCCGCCAACGAGCCGGGCTCCTCGATCATGCCCGGCAAGGTCAACCCGACCCAGTGCGAGGCCATGGTGATGGTCTGCATTCAGGTGATCGGCGAGGACAACGCGGTCGCCTTCGCGGGCGCGCAGGGCAATTTCGAGTTGAACGCGATGCGCCCGATCATCATCAACAACACGCTGCACGCGATCCGCGTGCTGGGCGATGCCTGCGAGAAATTCCGGACCTACTCGGTCGCGGGCACGGAGCTCAACCGGAAGCGGATCGACGAGACCGTGAACCAGTCGCTGATGCTGGTCACGGCCCTGTCGCCGGTGATCGGCTATGACCTCGCCTCCAAAATCGCCCACCGCGCCAACGACGAGGGTACGACGCTGCGCGAGGCCGCCCTGGCCGAGGGCGTTCCGGCCGAGCGCTTCGACGCGGTGTGCGATCCCAAGACCATGACCGGCCACGGACTGGCCGGCGCCTGAACCCGCCGGGACCATCCGTCGGGGCCTCTCAGCTGAGCGAGACACCATGAGCACGAAGGTCGCCGATCTGTTCGTCCGGGCGCTGGCGCAGGCCGGCGTGAAGCGCATCTACGGCGTCGTCGGCGACAGCCTCAACGGGCTGACCGAGGCCCTGCGCCAGGACGGCTCGATCGCCTGGATCCACACGCGCCACGAGGAGAGCGCCGCCTTCGCGGCCGGCGCCGAGGCGCACCTGACCGGCAACCTCGCGGTCTGCGCCGGCTCCTGCGGGCCGGGCAACCTCCACCTGATCAACGGCCTGTTCGACGCGCACCGCTCCCGCGTGCCGGTGCTGGCCATCGCGGCCCAGATCCCCTCGGCGGAGATCGGCCGGGGCTACTTCCAGGAGACGCACCCGCAGAACTTGTTCCAGGAATGCAGCCACTATTGCGAGCTGGTCTCCTCGCCGGCCCAGCTGCCCGGCGTGATCGAGACCGCGATCCGCGTCGCCGTCGCCGAGCGCGGGGTCGCCGTGGTGGTGATCCCCGGCGATGTCGGCCTCATGGCCATGCCGGGGAACGCGCCCGAACTCTCCGCCGCCCTGGTGCCGCCCCCGCCCGTGGTGCACCCGCGTGACGCCGACCTCGATGCGCTGGCCGGGATGCTTAACGATGCCGGCCGCGTGACCCTGTTCTGCGGCCGCGGCTGCGCCGGCGCCCACGCGGAGCTGCTGCAGCTCGCCGAGGCGCTGAAGGCGCCGGTGGTCCACGCGCTGGGCGGCAAGGAATACGTCGAGTGGGACAATCCCTACGACGTCGGCATGACCGGGCTGATCGGCTTCTCCTCGGGCTACCGGGCGATGCTCGACTGCGACACCCTGCTTCTGCTCGGCACCGGCTTCCCTTATCGCCAGTTCTACCCGGAGGACGCCAAGATCGCGCAGGTCGACCTGCGGGCCGGGAGCCTGGGGCGCCACTGCCGGATCGATCTCGGCCTGATCGGCGACGTCGGCGCGACGATCACGGCGCTGCTGCCGAAGCTGCAGGCGAAGACCGACCGGGCGCATCTCGACGACAGCCTCGCCCATTACCGCAAGGCCCGCGCCGGGCTCGACGCCCTGGCGGTGGGCAAGCCCGGCGGCAAGATCCACCCGCAATACGTCGCCCGGACGCTCAGCGAGGCGGCCTCCGAGGACGCGGTCTTCACCTTCGACGTCGGCACGCCGACGATCTGGGCGGCCCGCTACCTCGCCATGAACGGCAAGCGCCGGCTGATCGGATCGCTGAACCACGGCTCCATGGCCAACGCCCTGCCGCAGGCGATCGGCGCGCAGGCGGCCTATCCCGGGCGGCAGATCATCTCGTTCTCCGGCGACGGCGGCTTCGCCATGCTGATGGGCGACCTGCTGACCCTCAACCAGCACAAGCTGCCGGTGAAGATCGTGGTGCTGAACAACGGCACCCTGGGCTTCGTCGAGATGGAGATGAAGGCCGCGGGCTTCCTCGAGACCGGCGTCGAACTGGTGAACCCGGACTTCGCCGCCATGGCGCGCGGGGCCGGCATCTTCGCCCGGCGCGTCGAGGATCCGGCCGAACTGCCGGACGCGATGCGCGCGCTGCTCGACCACGACGGTCCGGCCCTCCTCGACGTCGTCTCGGCCCGCCAGGAACTGTCGATGCCGCCGAAGGTCGGCCTCGAGCAGGTGACGGGCTTCGGGATGTGGCTCGCCAAGGCGGTGATCGACGGGCGCGGGACCGAGATCGTCGACCTCGCCAAGACCAACCTCTGGCGCTGACGCGCCGATCCCAAGCTGGAGATCAGCCCGATGATCCGCTGCGTTCGCATCTGGACCGGTGACGACGGCAATTCCCACTTCGCGGAGGGCGTCATCGACCTGCCCCACGGCGAGCGCGGCGACATCCTCAGCGGCACGACCGACGTGGTTTCGATCTCCTTCCGGGAGACGCAGTCCGGCGGCACCTACGCGTGGCACACGGCCCCGACCCGCCAGTTCGTCATTACCCTGCGCGGCACCCTCGACTTCCAGACGAAGGCCGGGGCGCATTTCACGATCCGCCCCGGCGACATCCTCATCGCCGAGGACACGGCCGGCTCCGGCCATTCCTGGCGCCTCGTCGACGACGAGCCCTGGTGCCGGGCCTACGTGATCCTCGCCCCCGGCGCCGAGGCCCGGCTGCCCTTCGTCCCGAACGCCCAGTGAGTTCCCCCGAACCGGTGCCAGGAGTTCCGCGATGGCCGGCCTAAGCGACGACGACACTCCCGACGTGGTGCTGATCGGCGCCGGGATCATGAGCGCGACCTTCGGCACGGTCCTGAAGGAGCTGGAGCCGTCGCTGCGGATCGCGATGTTCGAGACGCTCCACGACTGCGCGCAGGAGAGCTCGGAGGGCTGGAACAACGCCGGCACCGGCCACGCGGCCAATTGCGAGTTGAACTACACGCCCCAGCGCCCCGACGGCAGCGTCGACATCGCCAAGGCCCTGGAGGTCAACACCGAGTTCGACATCTCGCGCCAGCTCTGGGCGCATCTCGTGCGGAAGGGCGCGATCCCCGATCCCCGCGCCTTCATCCATCCCTGCCCGCACATGAGCTTCGTCTGGGGGGCCGAGAACGTCGCGTTCCTCAAGGCGCGCTACGCCGCGATGTCGGCGCACCATTGCTATCACGGCATGGAATACAGCGAGGATCCGCAGGTCATCGCCGGCTGGGCGCCCCTGATCATCGAGGGCCGCGCCCCCGGCGAGCCCATCGCCGCCACCCGGATCGTCACCGGGACGGATGTCGATTACGGCGCCCTCACGCACCTGCTGGTCAAGCAGCTCGCGGCGCAGCCCGGCTTTTCCGTGCACTACAACCGGAAGGTCGTCGCCCTCGACCGGGTCGACGACGGCCGCTGGGCCGTCACCGTCGAGGACACCTACGACGGCACGCGCCAGACCGTGACGGCAAAGTTCGTGTTCATCGGCGCGGGCGGCGGCTCGCTGCCGCTGCTGCAGGCCTCGAAGATCCCGGAGGGGCGCGGCTACGGCGGCTTCCCGGTCTCCGGCATCTGGCTGCGCTGCGACGTCGACGCGGTCAGCGCGCGCCACCACGCCAAGGTCTACGGCAAGGCGGCCTCCGGCTCGCCGCCGATGTCGGTGCCCCACCTCGACACCCGCATCATCGGCGGCAAGCGCTCGCTGCTGTTCGGACCCTATGCGGGCTTCTCGTCGCGCTTCCTCAAGCACGGCGCGCTCACGGACCTGTTCACCGCGCTGACCCCGCACAACATCGTGCCGCTGCTCGACGTCGCCAAGGACAACGTCGCGCTGACCGAGTACCTCGTGGGCCAGGTGCTCCAGAGTTCCGACCACCAGTTCGCGACCCTGAAGCAGTTCTTCCCCAAGGCGCTGAAGCAGGACTGGACGTCGGCGGTCGCCGGCCAGCGGGTGCAGACGATCAAGCCGACCGGCCAGTCGAACCCGCTGGAGGAGGGCTACCTCGAGTTCGGCACCGAGCTCGTGGCCGCCGCCGACCACTCGATCTGCGCGCTGCTCGGCGCCTCGCCGGGCGCCTCGACGGCGGCCTTCATCGCGGTCGAGGTCCTCGAGAAGTGCTTCGCCGACCGGCTGACGCCGGAGGGCTGGCTGCCCCGCCTCAAGGCCGTGATCCCGACCTACGGCATCGACCTCAAGCAGGACGCCGAGGCCTGCCGGCGCAGCCGGGCCGAGACGGCGCCGATCCTGAGGATCGACACCGTCTGACACTTCCGCGAGGCGCGGTTCCCCGCGCCCCGCCGGTGGACATCTGAGGGTGCGACGCGCCCGAGCGGGGGCGGCGGACCGGCGAGCTTCGGCTGGAGAGAGGAACGATGGACATCTCCGCCCTGATGCTGTCGCGCATCCAGTTCGCCTTCACGGTCTCGTTCCACATCATCTTCCCGGCCTTCACGGTCGGGCTGGCGGCCTGGCTCGCCTTCCTCCAGGCGCGGGCGATGATCTCGGGCGAGCCGGTCTACGACCGCCTGTTCGACTTCTGGCTCAAGATCTTCGCGGTCGCCTTCGGGCTCGGGGTCGTCTCCGGCATCGTCATGGCGTTCCAGTTCGGCACCAACTGGAGCGAACTCGCCCGCCGCACCGGGCCTGTCCAGGGGCCGCTTCTCGGCTACGAGAGCTTCACGGCCTTCGCGCTGGAGGCCTCGTTCTTCGGCGTGCTGATGTTCGGCCGGCGGCGGGTGCCGCGCTGGTTCTACCTGTTCGCCTGCCTGATGGTCTGCCTCGGCACCAGCCTGTCGTCGTTCTGGATCCTCGTGAACAACTCGTGGATGCAGTATCCGACCGGCTTCGCCCTGCGGCCGGACGGCGTGTTCGTGCCGACCGACTGGTGGGCGATCCTCTTCAACGGGGTCGTCTGGGTCCGCTTCCCCCACATGGTCCTGGCCGCCTACGTCACCACCAGCTTCTGCGTGGCGGCGACGGGCGCGTGGTCCATGCTGCGGGGCCGGGACCGCGTCGAGGCCCGCGCCATGGTCCGGATGGGGCTCGGCCTCGCCGCGGTCCTCGTGCCGCTGCAGCTGTTCTTCGGCCACCTCACCGGCGACTACGTCGTCCGGCACCAGCCCTCGAAGATCGCCGCCATCGAGGGCCACTGGGAGAGCCGGGCGCCGGCCGGCGAGATCCTGTTCGCGTGGCCCGACGAGGCGCAGGAGACAAACCACTTCGTCATCGCCCTGCCCGCCCCCGCCGGCAGCCTGATCGACGACGGCACCCTCACCGGCAAGGTGATCGGCATCAAGGACATCCCCAAGGCCGACCGGCCGCCGGTGCTGATCCCGTTCTTCGCCTTCCGCATCATGGTCGGCTGCGGGCTGCTGATGCTGGCGCTCGCCTGGGGCGGGATGGCCTTCTACGCCACCGGGCGGCTGGAGCGGGCGCGCTGGCTGCAATGGGCGATCTTCCTGTCGTTCCCCCTGGGCTTCGTCGCGACGCTGACCGGATGGTTCACCGCCGAGGTCGGGCGCCAGCCCTGGACGGTCTACGGCCAGCTCCGCACTGCCGATGCGGCGACGCCGTTCCTGACATCCCCGCAGGTGGCGACCTCCCTCGCCGTGTTCGGCGCGGTCTACGCGCTGATCTTCGCGGCCGGCACCGTCTACATCTACCGCATGCTCAGGGCCGGCATCCTGCCGACGCCCGCGCATGCGGGGAGCGCCGCCAACCCCAAGAGGCCGCTCGCCGTACCGGGCGACAGTCCCGGCACACCCGGCGCCACGCCGACCGGCACACCGGCGGAGTGAGCAGCCATGATCGAATTCTGGGCCGCCGCCCTCGCCCTCACCCTGATGCTCTACGTGCTGCTCGACGGGTTCGACCTCGGCGTCGGCATGCTGTTCGGGATCGCCCCGGACGAGGCGGCGCGCCGCCACATGATGCAGGCGATCGCCCCGGTCTGGGACGGCAACGAGACCTGGCTGGTTCTGGCCGCGACGATCCTGTTCGGGGCCTTCCCCGCGGTCTACGCGCTGCTGCTCTCGGCCTTCTACCTGCCGCTCCTCCTGATGCTCGCGGCCCTGATCCTGCGCGGCGTCGCCTTCGAGTTCCGCTACAAGTCCCGGCGGCTGCGGCGGGTCTGGGACGCGGGCTTTGTCGGCGGCTCCTTTTGCGCGGCCTTCGTGCAGGGCGTGACGGTCGGGGCGCTGGTGCAGGAACTGCCGGTCCGGGACGGGCTCTATGTCGGCGGGGCGTTCGGGTGGCTCACGCCCTTCTCGCTGCTCTGCGGGCTCGGCCTGTGCCTCGGCTACGCGCTGCTCGGCGCCGCGTGGCTGTGCGGCAAGACCGAGTCCGACGTGCGCGACCTCGGCTTCCGGCTGCTGCCGCGGCTCCTGCTCGGGGTGCTGGCCTTCCTGGGCGCGGCCTTCGTGTACGCGCTGGCGATCAACCTGCGGGTGCTGCACCGCTGGATCGAGCGGCCCGAGATGCTGGTCCTGCCCCTCGTGGGGGCCGCGGCCTGCGCGGGGCTCCTCTACGCGGCGCGGCGCCGGAACGACGCCCTGCCGTTCCCGCTGGTGGCGCTGATCTTCGCCGCCGCCTTCGCGACGCTCGCCGCCTCGTTCCTGCCCTACATGGTGCCGTTCAGCGTGACGGTGACCGAGGCGGCGGCGCCGGAGGCGAGCCTGTCCTTCATGTTCTGGGGCGCGGGGATCGTGGTCCTGCCGATCACCCTGATCTACACCCTGGTCGTCTACCGGGTGTTCAAGGGGAAGGTCGACGTCGCCGAGCATTATGAGTGAGCCCGCGACCGGGCTCCCCGACCCGCCCCGGCCGCTGAGGCCGCGCCGTGGCCGGTGAGGTCGCGCTCTCCGAGGACGCGCCGGGCCTCCTGCAGCGCCTCGCCGCGTGGTGGCCGCGGGAGGCGGCCGAGGCCGTGCGCATCGCGCTCACCGCCATCGCGGCGATCTGGCTCGCCATGTGGCTCGAACTGGCGCTGCCGCACTGGGCCGGCTGGACGGTCATCTCGGTGACGCTCGCCACCCGCGCGGCCTCCCTGCGCAAGAGCCTGTGGCGGGCCGGCAGCACGCTTGTCGGCGTCACCGTCGCGATGGTGCTGGTGGCCAATTTCGCCCAGGCGACCCTGGCCTTCGACCTCGCCCTGGCCCTGTGGATGGGCCTGCTCACCGCGGCCTCCAGCGTCGAGAGCGGCCAGCGCGCCTACGGCTTCGCCTCCATGGGCTTCACGGTGCCGATCATCGCCCTGGCCGACGTGCAGAGCCCCGAGACGGTGTTCCAGATCGGCGTCGACCGCTGCTCGACGATTCTGCTCGGGATCGGCTGCGCCTACGCGTCGAACGTGTTCGTGGCGCCGGGCGTCCCCGCCGTCAGCCGCGCCCTGGCGGGGCGGCTCGAGGCGGCCGCGCAGGCCTGCGACGCCTGGATGGCCGCCCTGCGGCGGGGCGAGCGGCCGGGCCCGATGCCCATCGCCGCCGTGATGACGCTCGGCGAGGAGGTCACCGACACGTTCACCGAGCAGCCCTCCCTCCGTTCCGGCGGCCGGGGGATCCGCAACGCCGCCCCCCGGCTGCGGCGCGTGCTCGCCGCGGGCCTGCTGCGGGCCCTGCTGCCGGACCGGCCGGGATCGCGCTCGACCGACCTGATCGGGGCCGGCGGGGCGATCGCCGTCCGGCAGATCGGGCGCGTCCGGGTCTCGGCGCGGCTCCTGCGGGCCGGGGGCCGGGTGGGGCGGCGGCGCGTTCCGTTCCGCCCGCACCTGCTCCTGTGGAACGACCTGGACTGGGACGGCTGGCACGCCTTCGACAACGGCCTGCGCACCGCCGCCGCCGTCCTGCTCGTCAACGGCTTCTGGTACGCCACAGGCTGGTCGCACGGGGCCGGCGCCGCGACCTGGGCGAGCCTCGTCTGCGTCCTGCTCGCCGCCCATGCCGACCCGCGGGCGGAATCCCGCGCCTTCCTGATCGGCGCGCTGCTCGCCGCCGTGGTCGGGCTGACCCTGCGCTACACCCTGCTGACCACCACCGGGAGCTTCGTGCTCCTGGCCGCCGTGCTGCTGCCGGTGGCGATGCTGGCGGTGGTCGGCCGGGCCGACAAGCGCGCGATCTACGGCATCGGCTTCGGCTTCTTCGTCTTCGGCGTCCTCGATCCCAAGAACCCGATGACCTACGACCTCGCCGACTCGCTCAACACAGTGCTGGCCGAGCTGCTCGGGATGGCGGTGGCGGCGGTCGCGTTCGCCGCCCTGCCGCCGCCGGTGAGCCCCGCGACGCTGCGGCTGCGGGCCCGCCGCCGGCTGGTCCGGTCGGTGCGCGGCGCGGCCCTCGATCCGGCGCTCCTGCTGCCGCCCCGCGACCGCTACCTCGCCCGGGGCTTCGGCCGGCTTGCCCTCATCGGCGCGGATGAGGCGATGGCCCGGGGCGGCGAGCGCCTGCTCGTCATCGGGCTCCTGCTGCTCGCCCTGCGGGAGACGGACGACCGGGAAGGCCGCCGGGTCGGCCGGGCGGTCTGGGCCCGGCTCGCCGCGTCCCGTCCGGCAGAGGCGGATGCGGTGCCGGATCCCTTGCGCGAGCTCGCCGACCGGGCGACCCTGCCGCTCCAGGCGGAGCGCATCGGGGCGCTGGCCGCCCTCGTGTCGGATCTCGACCGCGCGGGCTGGCCGAACCTCGATCCGGGGGTGCGGGCGTGATCGGATTGCGGGCGGTCGACGTGCTGGGGCTCTACGTCGAGCCCGCGGTTATCTGCCTGCTCGCCGCCCTGGTGATCACCTGGGGCCTGCGCTGGATCCTGGACTGGATCGGCATCAACCACCTTGTCTGGAACCGCGCCCTGTTCGACTTCAGCCTCCTGACCGCCGTGACGGCTCTGCTGATCCTGTCTCTGCGCGTCCAGGGTCCGTGACATGGCCACGACCCCGCGACCGTCCCTGCGCGACTGGCAGCCGCCGCCCGCCTACAACGTCGCCGCCACCCTGCTGGCGCTGGCGGCGGCAATGGGCCTCGCCTACCTCGCCTTCCTCTACTACGCCTACACGCCCTGGACCCGGGACGGGCGCGTGCGCGTCTACACCGTGCAGGTGGCTCCCGAGGTCTCCGGGACGGTGGTGGCGGTCCGCGTCCGGGACAACCAGTTCGTCCGCAAGGGCGACGTGCTGTTCACGATCGATCCCGGCACGTTCAGGAACGCCGTGACCCAGGCGGAGGGCGCCCTCGCCAGCGCCCGGGCACAGGCCGGCTACCTCGCGGGGATCGCGCAGCGCACCGCCGAACTCGACGATCTCGCCACCACCCCGCAGCAGAAGCAGACGACCAGCGGCCAGGCGCAGGCCGCCCAGGCCAACGTGGTCCAGGCGGAGGGCGCGCTGGCGCAGGCGCGGCTCAACCTGGAGCGCACGACCCTGCGGGCCACCGTGAACGGCTGGGTCACCAACCTGCTGCTGCAGGAGGGCGGGTTCGCCGCCACGGGGCAGCCGGCGCTGACGCTGGTCAACGGCGACAGCTTCTGGATCGAAGGCTACTTCGAGGAGACTCAGTTGCCGCGCATCGGCGAGGGTGACGCCGCGCGGGTGTCGCTGATGGCGTGGCCGGACCGTCCGATCCAAGGCCGGGTGACCGGCCTCGGCCGCGGCATCAGCGTCGCCGACGCCGCCCCGGGCGTTCAGGGGCTGCCGACGGTCAACCCGATCTTCACCTGGGTCCGGCTGGCGCAAAGGGTGCCGATCCGGATCGACCTCGACGACGTGCCGTGCCCGATCGTGCTGGCGGCGGGGATGACGGCGAATGTCGCGATCCTGCCCGAGAAGGCCGGATCCCCGAACGCCCTGCCGCCCGACCGGCGCACCGGCGCGGCCGCCGGCCAGCGCTGCGAGGGGGCGCCGGTCGTCGAGTCGCGGCGCTGACGCGCACGGCCCTGGTCGTGCCGTGCCCGCCTCCGGGAAAGCCGGGGCGGCGACCGCGTTAGACCGGCAGGCGCGCCGACATGCGGCGCCCGCGATCGCGATGAGGATCCGATGGACTACAGGCAGTTCGGACGCTCCGGCCTTACCGTGCCGGTGCTCAGCTTCGGCACCGGCACCTTCGGCGGCACGAACGAATTCTTCCAGCGCTGGGGCCAAACGGACGTCGCGGAGGCGACCCGCATGGTCGATCTCTGCCTCGATTCCGGGGTCAACTTCTTCGACACGGCCGACATCTACTCGGGCGGCGCCTCCGAGGAGATCCTGGGTCAGGCCCTCAAGGGCAAGCGCGACCGGGCGCTGATCTCCACCAAGGCGACCTTCCGGTTTAACGACGACCTGAACCAGGTGGGCTCCTCGCGCTACCACCTGGTCCGCGCCTGCGAGGCCAGCCTGAAGCGGCTCGGCACCGACCATATCGACGTCTACTTCATGCACGGGTTCGATGCGCTCACCCCCGTGGACGAGACCCTGCGGGCGCTGGACGACCTCACCCGCGCGGGCAAGATCGGCTACATCGGCGCCTCGAATTTTTCCGGCTGGCAGCTCATGAAGGCGCTCGCGACCTCGGAGCGCCACGGCCTCGCCCGCTACGTCGCCTACCAGGGCTACTATTCGCTGATCGGCCGGCACTACGAGTGGGAGTTGATGCCCCTCGGGATCGACCAGGGTGTCGGCCTGATGGTCTGGAGCCCGCTGGGCTGGGGCCGCCTCACCGGCAAGATTCGCCGCGGACAGGCCAACCAGAGCGGCCGCATCGCCGCCGGTGGCGCCGAGGGTGGGCCGCCTGTCTCCGACGAATACCTGTTCGGCGTGGTCGACGCCCTCGACGCCGTGGCGGCCGAGACCGGCAAGACGGTGGCGCAGGTGGCGCTCAACTGGCTGCTGACCCGGCCGACCGTGTGCAACATCGTGGTCGGCGCCCGCACCGAGGAACAGCTGAAGCAGAATCTCGGCGCCCTCGGCTGGACCCTGACCGCCGAGCAGGTCGCCCGCCTCGACGCGGCGAGCCACGAGACGCCGATCTATCCGTACTGGCACCAGAAGGGCTTTGACGAGCGCAACCCGAAGCCGACGGTCTGGTAGCCAGCGGCGCGCGGCCGGGACCCTGAGGGCGGAAATCGGAAACGATGCGTTTCGATCGTTTCTGTTTCAACTCGTGCGGTCCCGGTCCAGGATGCCTGCGGATGGCCGGCCGATCCCGAACGATGTCGGCTCCGCCATCCGGGGCGCCGCGCAGCAGCCGATGGCGCTCCTCCCTCCCCGCGCGAAGGAGCAAGGCGATGAGCTGGCACAGTGCCGAGGATCCGATCCCGGGCGACCATTTCAGCTGCGACGCGATCCGGACCCTGATCGTGCCCCGCTCGCGCGATCTCGGCTCCTTCGCGGTGCGGCGGGCGCTGCCCTCCACCGAGTGCCGGATGGTCGGCCCCTTCATCTTCTTCGATCAGATGGGCCCCTCCGAGTTCCTGCTCGGGCAGGGCATGGACGTGCGGCCGCATCCGCATATCGGCCTCTCCACCGTCACCTACCTGTTCGACGGCGAGATCATGCACCGCGACAGCCTCGGCACGGAGTTGCCGATCCGGCCGGGCGAGCTGAACTGGATGACCGCGGGCCGCGGCATCACCCATTCGGAGCGCACGGCCCCGACGCTGCGGCAGACCGGCTCCCGGCTGTTCGGCATCCAGAGCTGGGTCGCCCTCACCGACCGGGACGAGGAGAACGCCCCCGCCTTCGAGCATTACGACGCCGCCGCGCTGCCGGTCCTCACCGGCGAAGGCAAGACCGTCCGGCTGATCGCGGGCGAGGCCTTCGGCGCACGCTCGCCGGTGCGCACCTCGAGCCCGATGGTCTACGCCGACGTGGCGCTCGAGGCCGGGGCCGTCCTGCCCCTCGATCCGACCTACGACGAGCGGGCGATCTACACGGTGGCGGGCGCCATCGAGATCGCCGGCGACGGCTTCGGGCCCGGCCAGCTGCTGGTGTTCCGGCCCGGCGACCGCATCAGCGTGCGCGCCCTGGAGGGGGCCCGGTTCATGGTGCTGGGCGGCGAGCCGATGGATGGTCCACGCCACTTGTGGTGGAACTTCGTCTCCTCCCGCCCCGAGCGGATCGCGCAGGCCAAGGAGGATTGGCGCCAGGGCCGGTTCGACACGGTGCCGAACGACGCCGAATTCATCCCCCTGCCGGAGGATCCGCAGCCCGTCCGCTACCCCTGAGCCGACAGCCCGATCCGGCGGTCCGGCGTGCAGCGACAGGCGATCATGGCCGCTCGAACGCAACCCTAGCGCGAGTGTTAAGGAGTTGTTAACCATTTTCCATCGGTGTGGGACGGACACCGATGCCTCATCGGAGGCTTGCGCTGCACCCTGCCGGCAGGACGCGTGATGGAACAGACGAAGCACCCTAAGGCCGAGACGCTGACACCGATCGAAGCCGCCGCGCGCGACGTCCGCGAGCCGACGACCCGGATTCGGACCGGCAACCTGGTCCTTCTCGCCGCGGACGAGCGCGCCACCGCGCAGGGCCGGAATCCGAACCCGTCGCCGGTGGAGCGGTGGCCGGACCTGCTGGAGCGGGTGCAGGGCGCGGCCCGGTACATCCGGGACGTCGAAGACCGGGCGCAGGAGCAGGAGACGCACGTCCAGGATCTCCTGCGGCAGGTGCGGGCCGACATGGATGCGGCCCGCGCCCAGGTGCAGGCGGCCGAGCGGGAGACCCACGAGGTCCATGCGCAGGCGATCAAACTGATCCAGGCCGCCGAGGACCGGGCCGCGGCCGCCGAAGAGCGGGCTGCAGCGGCGGAACTCATGCTCCAACGCATCGCCGAGACGATCGACGCGGAGTTCGTGACGCAGGCGGGCCCACAGGACGCCCGGACCCGGGCCTCCGCCACCCGGGCGGCCTCGTGACCCGCGCGGGCCCGGCCGGATCGCGGCGGCGATGAACGCGGCCTTCTGGGCAGAGCTCGACGCACGCATCGCGCGCGCGGAGCCGGCCCCGGCGACCGCCGACGGCAATCCGGCGGTCGCCGGGCCGCTCCCGGTGGCGGCCTCCGGAGCGGGTCCCGAGACGCCGTCCGAGCCACCGTCCGAGCCACCGTCGCGGCCGGATGCGGACTGGAGCCAGGTTCTGGACACGCTGTCGGCCGCGAGCATCGCGGCCCAGGAGCAGGATCAGCGCCTGCGCCAGCGATCCGCCACCTGCGAGACCCTGTCTGCGGAGCTGCAGGCGGCCCGGCAGGAAATCGAGGCGCTGCGGGCGCATCTGCAGGAGGTGCAGACCCAGGCGGCACTGCGCGTCCGCGAGGTCGAGGCGCTGGCCGACGGGCGGGTCCGGGACGCCGACGAGCGCGCCGAGGCCGCGATCGTGCGGGCGGAGTCGGCCGAGGACTGGCTCAAGCGTATCGAACAGGCCAGCCGGGATCTGCTGCCGGACGGCCGGCATGCGGCCGCCTGAAGCGCGGGACGCCGGGCCTTTCGGAAACGCCGGTCTCCCGGTGGGTCATCGGCCCCGGGAAGACGGCCCGTTGCCCGGTCAGGAGAACCTCCTCGTCGGAATCCGAGGTGGGGCGGCCTCAGCCCGTCGGGATCCGCCGGCTCAGGCGGCCCGGTCGCGGGGCACGCCCTGGGCGATCGCACGCGCCAGCGCGGCCCGGCGTTCGGCATATTCCCGGGCGACCATCGGATAGTCGCCCGGCAGGCCGAAGCGCGCGCGATAGCTCTGCGGGTCCAGCCCATGCGCCGTCAGATGGCGCTTGAGGGTCTTGTAGACGCGCCCGTCGATGAAGCTCATGATGCCGTCGGGCCGGACCGAGCCGCGGACCTGTGCCGCGCTCGGCTTGTCGAGCCGCACCTGCAGATCCGGGGCCGCCGTCACCGGCCCGCTCCCGGGATACGCCAGCGCGCTGATCGCGCTGTGGCACTGCGCGATCAGGGCCGGCAGTTCGCTCACGGGGACCCGGTTATTCGACACGTAGGCAACGACGAGCCCAGCAACCAGCTCGATATTGGATTGGGGGCTCATCGGAGTCGATGGGGACACGGGGCGGCCTCCTGAATGGGATGAAAACCTTCATAGGTTGGTCCGTCCCATTGCGCTTGCCTGGAAGCGTGCTACCGTTTTCCTGAGCGCGCACGCGGGCGCCCGAATACAAGAAGTTGCAATGAGGACTTTGTTCTCGACGGCGGATTACGCGCCAGAAGACAGTTTCCGCTTCTGGCGTGAGACGATCTTCGATCGCATTGTGCCTGTCGAACTTACGCCCACCGCCGCTCACGGATTCGCCGGCTCCCTGGAGGCCGCCGAGGTCGGACCTCTGCTCATCACCCGGGTGACGCAGAGTGCCGTCACGACCGTCGCGACCCCGGACACGATCCGGCGGCACGGCAAATACGAGACGCTGAACGTCGCGATCACCCTGAAGGGCCGCGTGTTCAGCGCGCAGGACGATCGCACGGCGATCCAAAATCCCGGCGACATCGTCGTGATGGATCGGCGGCCAGCCGTCATGGGTTCGGATGGCGACACGCAGACGCTGTTCATCGAGATGCCGCGCGCGTGCCTGGAACGGGCGCTCGGCTCGACGCGCCGCTTCACGGCCCTGACGATCGGGGCCGACCAGGTCGGCACGTCGATGGTCACGACCTTCTTCCAGGAACTCGCCCGCACCGCCGGTCAGATGACCCCGGACATGGCGAACCGCATGGCCTCGATCGGCGTCGATCTGGTGGTCGCCAGCATCGCGGAGCGCCTCGCCCACGAGCCCCCGAGGAACATCCAGGGGATCCTCATCTTTCAGCGCGCCTTGGCCCATATCGAGGCCAATCTGGGCGACGTGAATCTCGACCCCGCCCAGCTCGCGGCGGCGGTCGGCGTGTCGCTGCGCCACCTGCAGACGCTGTTCCGCGAGCAGGACCGCAACATCGCAGACTGGATCTGGCGGCGGCGTTTGGAGAGCGCCGCACAGCGGCTCACGGATCCCGGCTTCAGCCACCTGTCCGTGGGCGAGCTGGCCTATAGCTGCGGCTTCAGTACCCAGAGCCACTTCAGCCGACGCTTCAAGGAGAGCTACGGACTCTCACCGAGCGATTACCGGAGGGCGCCCGGGATCGCGGGCTGACGGCCGGCTATTGGCGACGGGTCTCCGCGGAGTTCGCCCGGATCCATCCCGGCGCGAGGATGTCGCCGTCCTCCGTGATGATCCACGGGCTAGCATCCTCGGCGTCGATCGCCGCGACCGCGGCGGCCAGGGCGGCCCGCAGCGTCGGGAAGCTGCGCGAGTCGGCGACCCGGGCGGGCGCGTAGCCCGGCCACAGGGTCAGTTCGGCGGGTCTGTCGAGGTCGGTCGGCATCATGGCGTGGGCGGGCCTGGAGGGGCACGCCGCCGATGCCGCGGACGTGCAGGGGAAGCGAGCGGAGCGCGGGAGGCCTCCGGGGCCGCCCGCCGAGCGGAACGCGACGCGCGTTCAGGCGGCTTTCGGCTTCGGCCGGGGAACACGCACCTCGACGGTTTGTCCGGTCAGCGGATTCAAGATCAGCATGGCAGCACGTCTCCGGTGGAACTGCCCGTAGAACGCCGGCCGATCGCATCCGGATCGGGGCGGTCGGTGCAAGTTTGCCGATTGGGTAAACCAATCGTTCACCGTGGCGGCGGGCCGTCCATCCGCCCCGTGATCGCCCCAGGATAGATCCGGGTCGCCGCGCCGATGGAAGGCCGCGCGCATACCGCTTTAGGAGGAGGTCCGGCACGGGCGAAGATCGGGCGAAGATCGGGCGCAGATCGCGCGCAAGCGGGCCGACCGGGCGCCGCCGCGACGCGACCGCGCCGGCGGTGCGACGGGGCCCGCCATCCCGAGCGCGACAGTCACGGGCCGAACGGCCCGGTTCGATCAGACCCGTTCGGGCTCCGCCAGCAGGATGGCGGCGCGGATCGCCGCCCGGCGCAGTCCGGTATCGGCCCAGGGCTGATCGATCAGCGTCCGGGCGAAGGGATGCGAGGCCACCGCCACCGCAGGGTCGATGCGGAAGCCGTCCCCGAACGCCACAGAGCCGGGCGTGGGATCGGCCAGATACGCGTCCACGACGGCCGAGACGTCGTCATCGACGATGTCGAGGGTCGTGAACAGGTCGAGGGTCATCGGGCGCTTCGCCATGGCGGCGCTATAGCGGCGTCTGCACGACAGGATCACGACTCCCGCCCCGGGCCGCGGCGCCCCGTTCAGTACGCGTCCGGCACGTACATCTCGGCGGGGACCGGACCGCGCACGTAATCCGCATGCCGCAGGCGGGCCGGCAGGTGGACCGGCGGGTGCTCCACGCTGCCGTACGGGATCTGGCCGAGCAGATGGCTGATGCAGTTCAGGCGGGCCCGGCGCTTGTCCACCGCCTCGACCACCCGCCAGGGCGCCTCGGGGATGTGGGTGCGCGCCAGCATGTCCTCCTTCGCCCGCGTGTAATCCTCCCAGCGCCGACGCGACTCGACGTCCATCGGCGACAGCTTCCACTGCTTGAGCGGATCGCGGATCCGCATCTGGAAGCGGAATTCCTGTTCCGCGTCGGTGATCGAGAACCAGTATTTGAGGAGGACGATGCCGGAGCGCACCAGCATCCGCTCGAACTCGGGCACCGAGCGGAAGAACTCCTCGACCTCCGCCTCGGTGCAGAAGCCCATCACCCGCTCGACCCCGGCGCGGTTGTACCAGGACCGGTCGAACAGCACGATCTCCCCGCCGGCCGGCAGGTGAGAGACGTAGCGCTGGAAGTACCATTGCGTCCGCTCGCGCTCGCTCGGGGCCGGCAGGGCGGCCACGCGGCAGACGCGGGGGTTGAGGCGCTGGGTGATCCGCTTGATCACGCCGCCCTTCCCGGCCGAATCGCGGCCCTCGAAGAGGACGACGACACGCAGCTTCCGATCCTGCACCCAGTCCTGGAGGCGGACCAGTTCGTGCTGCAGGCGCAGCAGTTCGCGGAAATAGACCTTGCGGTCCAGGCGCTCGGGCTGTGCGCCGTCGGCGGCGAGCCGATCGAGGCGCTCCTCCTCGAGCCCGAGTTCCACCTCCTCATCGTAGCTGTCGGCAAGGTCGCGCCGGATCGCCTCCAGGGCGGCATCCAGGGCAGCACTGTCGTCGAGCCTCATCGCGGGTCCCCCTGCGTGTCGGACGGCCGAGCTAGAGCAGCCTTCCGTGACAGGCCTGAGAAGCGATCGGTCCGCGGGCGGACGATCCGGTATCGCCCCCGTGATCGTTCCGTCATACGCTTCGGCCACGGAGCACCGCGACCGGAGACGCGTCATGGCTGGAGAAGCGACGAAGCCCCCGCCTGGGCGGGCGCCGGGCGATCTGGATCCGGCGCGGGCCGAAGGCGAGAAGGTCGGCGCCCGGATCGACGCGGCGTTCGAGAAGCTCGCCAGGAAGATGCGCGCCCGCGCCGACAAGGCCCATGGCAAGCTCGATGCGGCGACGCCGGCCGAGAAGCGCGCGGTCCTGCTCCGCCGCTACGAACTCTACGCGGATGCGGCGGCCTATCTCGAAGAACGGCTGGTGCAACGCGGGGAGCGGTCCACGTGATCTGCACCGACCCGGCCCGGCGCGTCGCCGCCGGCCGCAGCTGACGGCGAGGCCCGACCATGTTCGACGCGACCAAGATGCTCGCCGATGCCCTCGGCGAGCACCTCGCCGTCACCTACCAGCGGACCTTCGGCAGCCGGGAGCCGCGCTATGCCGAGATCATCGAGGCCTCGGCGCGCCTGACGATCGAGCGGATCGTCGGGAGCGATGCCCTCTACCATGACGGCGATCATACGGCCCTCGTCACCCTGGTCGCCCAGGACATCCTGCGCGGCCGCTTCCTGCACGAGGGTGTCACGCCGGAGGACTGGCTGCACATGATCCTGGCCGCTCTCTACCACGACATCGGTTACGTGCGCGGCGTCTGCGCGGGCGACCGGGCCCAGGCCTTCGTCATCGACGCGCGGGGCGGGACCGTGTGCCTGCCCCGCGGGGCCTCCGATGCGGCGCTGGCGCCGTATCACGTCGAGCGCTCGAAACTCGCTGTCCAGGAGCGCTTCGGCACGCACGATCTCGTCGATGCGGGCCGGGTCATCCGGGCGATCGAGCTGACCCGCTTCCCGGTGCCGGAAGACGACGCGCATCGCGAGACCGGGACCGAGGCGGGCCTGTTGCGGGCGGCCGACCTGATCGGGCAGCTCGGCGACCCGCTTTATCCGCGCAAGTTGAATGCGCTGTTTCACGAATTCGCCGAGATCGGCGTCAACGCGGAACTCGGCTACGACAGCCCGGCCGACCTTGCCGAGCGCTATCCGTCCTTCTTCTGGGGCAAGATCGAGCCCGTGATCGGGGATGCGATCCGCTTCCTCGACCTCACGGTCGAGGGCCGGGGCTGGGTCGCCAACCTCTACGCCCATGTCTTCGCCATCGAACACGACCGCCGCCGCATGGGCCCGCATCCCGGATCGGGGCCCGTCTGAGGCCGGCGGGGCGTCCGGCGGGAAGACGCGGTGGGCCGGCCGGGCGAGGCCGCGGTCGCACTCGACGCGGCCGCCGGGGCGCGGCGTCCGGCCTATCGCCGCGGGCGCCGGTCGCTCACGGATGCCTGTGGATCGGATCGACCCAGTAGACGGTCTCGGGCGTCTCGGCGGCCTCGACATCGGGCAGGTTGACCACCACCGCCTCGTTGTCGGAGCGCACCAGCACGCAATGCAGGGGCTCGTCGGTCGAGGCGTTGATCTCCTGGTGCGGCACGAAAGGCGGCACGAAGATGAAGTCGCCGGGGCCGGCCTCGGCCACGTATTCGAGCTTGTCGCCCCAGCGCATCCGGGCCCGGCCGGAGACCACGTAGATCACGCTCTCCAGCTCGCCGTGATGGTGCACGCCGGTCTTGGCGTCGGGCTGGATCGCCACCGTGCCGGCCCAGATCTTCTGGGCGCCGACCCGGGCGGCGTTGACGGCCGCCTGCCGGAACATGCCGGGCGTCTGCGCGGTGTTGGCATCGAGCCGGTCGCCCGGGATGACCCGCACGCCGTCGTGCTTCCACCGCTCCGGGGCGCCCGGCTCGTGGGCCTCGTCGTGCGCATGCGGGTGCGTGTGATCGTCGCCGCTGTCGTGCATGTCGAATCCTCCCGCGCCATCATGGCATGGCGGCGCGGGATCGCCGAGGAGGCCGGTCGCGGGATCGACGCGCGGCCGGCCGGTTCCCTGCCGCTTCAGCCCCCCGCAATCGACGGGGCCGGGCCGACGGCCGGCGGCCGCGACGGGTGCCGGCCGATCCAGAAGACCAGGGCACAGCCGATGCCCGTGAGGGCGCAGAGCGGCAGCAGGGCGACGGGGAAGCTGCCGGTCTGCTCGCGCAGCACCCCGATCAGCGAGGTGATCGCTCCGGTCCCCAGATGCGCCAGCGTGTTGATCGCCGCGATGCCGGCCGCCGTCTGGGCTGGCGGCAGCGTCTCGGTCGCCAGCGCGAAGAACGGGCCCTTGATCGCGTAATTGCCGAGCAGGACCAGCGAGAGCAGGACCAGGGTGATCCAGAGGGAGCCCGTCAGCAGGGTCAGGGCGAAGCTCAGCGAGGTCAGTGCCAGCGGCAGGGCCGTGCTCCAGATGCGCTCGCCGCTGCGGTCCGCCCGCAGGCCCCAGACGATCATGAACACCGAGGCGATGCCGAAGGGGATCATGTTCAGCAGGCCGGTCTCCAAGTTGCTGAGGCCGAACCCCTTGAGGATCTGCGGCATCCACAGCGACAGCGTGTTGCTGGTGGCCGAGCTGCCCGCGTAGATCACGGCGAGGAGCCAGACCTGACGGCTGGCGAGCACCGCCCACACCGCCGCGAGGCCGTGGGCGTGGTGGGATGCACCCGCCTCCGCGGCGCGGCGCTCGGTCTCCAGCCGGTCCGCCAGCCATCGGCGCTCCGCCGGGCTCAGGAAGGCCGCCTCGGCCGGCCGGCTCGGCAGCAGCGCCAGGGCGGCGATGCCGAGGAGAACGGCCGGGATCGCCTCCATGATCAGCAGCCACTGCCAGCCGCGCAGGGACGCGGCCCCGTCGAGGGTGAGCAGCGCCGCCGAGAGCGGCGAGCCGAAGAAGCTGGAGAGCGGGATCGCGACCATGAACATCGCCACGATCCGCGCCCGGTAGGCCTTGGGGAACCAGTAGGTCAGGTACAGGATCACGCCGGGGAAGAAGCCGGCTTCGGCCGCGCCGAGCAGGAAGCGGGCGGTGGCGAAGCTCGCCGGACCGGTGACGAAGGCCGAACCGATGCCGACGAGCCCCCAGGTGATCATGATCCGCGCGATCCAGATCCGGGCGCCGACCCGCTCCATGGCGAGGTTGCTCGGCACCTCGAACAGCACGTAGGCCACGAAGAACAGGCCGCCGCCCAGGCCGAAGGCCGCGGCGGAGAGGCCGAGGTCGCGGTTCATGGTCAGCGCCGCGAAACCGACATTCACCCGGTCGACGTAGGCGATGAAGTAGCAGAGCACGAGGAAGGGGATCAGGCGCAGGCCGACCTTCCGCATCGTTCGGCTCTCGAAGGCGGCCGCGTCCGCCCCGTGAGGCATGGTCGGTGTTGCCATGGTCCTGTCCTCGTTGAAATCCGGGCTGGCGCGCGCCGGGCGGCTCAGTGGTCGAAGCGGAAAAGGGCGGCGGGCGTCTCGCCCAGGATGATCCGGCGCTCGGCCGGGTCGGGTACCCAGGCGTCGAGGTCGCGCCGCGCCTCGGCGGGGCTGGCCTGGGTCTCGAACTGCGTGTGCGGCCAGTCGCTGCCCCAGAGCAGGCGCCGCGCACCGAAGGCACCGCGCAGGCGCTCGGCCGCCTGCAGCGCCGTCTGCCGGCCGGCCGCGCCGCTGCCGATGCGGTAGGCGCCCGAGAGCTTGACCCAGACGCGGCCGCCGCGGCCGAAGCCGAGGAGGTCGGCGAAGCCCGGATCGGCGATGCCGAGGGCGGGGTCGATCCGGCCGAAATGATCGACCACCACCGGGACGCCCGCTTCGATCAGCGGCGGCAGCAGATGCGCGAGGCGCCGCGCCTCGGCCTGGACCTCGATCTGCCAGCCGAGATCCGCCACGCGGGCGAGGTGGGCCCGCCAGACCGGACTGCCGAACTCCGGGTCCGGCCGGCCGATCAGGTTGAGGCGCAGACCGACGACGCCTTGGTCGGCGAGATCGCGCAGGGTGACCGTCTCCGCCGCGGGGTCCAGCACCGCGATGCCGCGCAGCCGCTCCGGGGCGGATCGCAGGGCCGAGACCATGTAGCTGTTGTCGGTGCCGAGGAAGCTCGGCTGGATCAGCACGCCGCGCGCCATGCCGTTCCGGTCCAGCATGGCGCGATAATCGGCGACGCTCGCGTCGTAGGCCGGGGCGTAGCGCCGGTCCCCGACCAGGGTGAGGGTCCGGGTGAAGACGTGGGCGTGGGTATCCACCGCCGCCACGCCGTCGCGCGCGTCGAGGCCCGTCTCGGCCGCCCGGCCGCGGACGGGGAATGCGAGCGCGACGCCGCCCGCGAACAGGGTACGGCAGAACAGGCGCCGGTTCATCGGATCATCTCACGGTCTGGGGGAGCAGCGCGCCGCCGGACTGCCGATCCGGCAGGAGCGCGACGGCGAGGAGGACGAGCCCGTAGGCGCCGATGGCCGACAGGCCGATCGCCGTCCCAAGGCCGCAGATCTCGCTGAGCAGGCCGACGCCGAGGGGCAGCACCCCGGAGGCGAGACGGCCGGCATTGTAGCAGAAGCCCATCCCGGTCCCGCGCAGGCCGTCCGGGAAGAGCTCGCTGAACAGAGCGGCGAGACTCGCGGGGATCCCGGCCGTGCAGAAACCGAGCGGGGCGCCGAGAAGGAGCAGCCCCGTGCCGCCGACCGGCACCAGCAGGTAGAGGACGACCAGGGCCATGCAGCCGGCGGCGAACAACGCCACCGTCCGCCGGCGGCCGAGCCGGTCCACGAGGCCGCCCGCCACGAGGCAGCCCAGGCCGAAGGCCGCGATGATGATCGCGAGGTAGAGCCCGGTGCCCGCCACGGAGGCGCCGCGCTCGACGCTCAGATACGTGGGCAGCCACGTGAACAGGGCGTGGAAGCCCCCGTGCGCCCCCAGCCCGAGCAGCGTCCCGATCACCGTGATCCGGCGCAGGCCGGGCGAGAAGATCAGGAGCGGCCCGATGGCCGGCCGGATCGGTCCGGCGGCCGGTCGGACCGGCTCCGGGACCGAGCGGCGGAGGTAAAGGAGGAGGAGCGCGGGCGCGAGGCCGCAGGCGAACAGAGCCCGCCAGGCGGTCTCCTGATCCAGTACGGAGAAGGCCGCGGTGGACAGGAGCACGGCCGCGCCCCAGCCGAGCGCCCAGCCGCCCTGGACGGCGCCCAGCGCCTTGCCGCGATGCTCGGGCCGAATGGCATCCGCCATCAGGACCGCGCCGGCCGCCCATTCGGCGCCGAAGCCGATCCCCTGCAGCGCCTTCACGATCAAGAGCTGGCCGAAGCTCTGCGCGAAGGCCGCCAGGAAGGTCGCGACCGCGAACCACAGCACCGTGATCTGGAGGGCCCGGACGCGGCCGATCCGATCCGCCATGAGGCCGCCGAGCCAGCCGCCGATCGCCGCCGTGACCAGCGTGACCGCGCCGATCAGGCCGGCCTCCGGGCGGCTGAGCCCGAAGCTCGCGACCAGGGCGGGGATGGCGAGGCTGAACATCTGCACGTCCAGGGCGTCGAGCGACCACCCGCCCAGACAGGCCCAGAAGGTGCGACGCTCGGCCGGACCGACCTCACGGTACCAGCGGAACACGGGCTTTCCTCCGCCCTCTAAAGAGGACTAGTCATTTATATGACTTAATGAGCATGGGCCCGACGGCCCGTCAAGGCGGCGGCCTTTCACCGGATGTCGATGTGGTACCGGAAGTCCCTGGCGGCGCCGCGCGTCACGCGCCACTCGATCGGGCGGGCATCGAAGCCGAAGGCGAGGCGCGCGATCACGACGACGGGCTCGCCCTCCGCGATCCCGAGGCGTTCGGCGTCGGTCGCATCGGCGATGCCGACCGTCAGGGTCTCCTCCGCCCGGGCGACGATCTCGCCGCACAGGCGCTCGTAGGCGGGGTAGAGCAGATCGCCGATCTCCGTCAGCGGCGCCTCGAGGAGCGGTGCGAAGCGTGCGGCCGGCAGCCAGATCTCCTCGGACAGGATCGGTCGGCCCTGCAGGAGCCGCGTCCGGATCAGGCGGATCGCCTCGCCGCCTGCGTCGGGGCCGAGGGCTTCGCGCACGGCCGCGGGCGCCGGCCGGGCCTCGCGCAGCAGAATCCGCCCTTCCGGCACGGCCTGGCTCCCATCCGGTCCCAGATGCCGGAAGAACCGGAACAAGGATCGGTCGAAGCGCGGCCGGCGGACGAAGGTGCCGCGGCCCTGCTGGCGCTCCACCAAGCCGTCGGCGACCAGGACATCGATCGCCTTGCGCACGGTGCCGATGGCGACGCGATGGGTCGCCGCGAGTTCCGCCTCCGTGGGAATCGGTTCGCCCGACCGCCAGACGTTGCGCGCGATCTGGAAGGCGATCGCGTCGCGCAGTCGCTGATAGAGCGGCAGACGGAGATCGGGCTGCGGCGCGGGCGTGAAGGTCATGTGTATGACTGTATGATCCTCGCGCATCGCCGCCAATGGGGCCGAGGGCCAGCGGCGGTGCACAGCGTCGCAGGGCGGGACCCAGGCGCAGCGTCGCGGGTTTGAGCCCGGATGTCTAAAGACGGGCTCAGCGAGGAGCGGATGATCGAACGTCGCACGGCTCAAGAGAGCCGCCAGGGCCGGCGGGGCAGGCCGGTTCTCGTCGTACTCGCCGTGAGTGTGGCGCTGATGATCGCCGCATGGGCCGGTCTGCTGATCTGGCAGGGCGCGGCATCCCCCCCCGATTACGCCAGCCAGAGCCAGGCCGCGGCCCGAAAGGTCGTGACCGGTTCCGAGACGGGCTCCGCCGGAGCCGCCCCGGCAGCCAGCGCGCGTCCGGCGCCCTGACGAGGAGCGGATTCACGCCAGAGGGTGCGCCAAGTGGTGCGCTGAGACGCCGAGACACAGATTCGCGAGGATCAGCGACCCCCGGGCGGGTATCCGTGTCGACGTGGAATCCCCGCGCGCCCTCGGCGCCTGCGGCGGCGTGTCGGATCACGGCAATGTCATCGGGACTATTGCGAGGCCGCCTGCCCCGGTCCTTGGAAGGACTTCGCTGCTCCGAACTTGATCCCGGGAGCGACTGCCTCATTTCGTCACCAGCCTCGAGCGCGACGGGGATTCCCCGGAGGTTCGAACTGCCTGCACCGCCCCGCCGCCTTCGATGCCCGAGCCTCGGGCGGCCGGCGGCTCAATGCCTAGGGGACCACTGATGAGCGAGACGATCGACAAGACGGACACCACGACGTTCCCGATGGCGGGCAAGTGTCCGTTCGGCGGCGACCGGATCGGTGGCGCCCACGGCAACCGGCCGACGCTGGAGAACTGGTATCCCCATCGCCTGCGGGTGGAAGTGCTCCACCAGAACGGGCTGGCGGCCGATCCCCTCGGGCCGGATTTCGACTACGCGGCTGAGTTCGCCAAGATCGACTTCGAGGCGCTCAAGCGCGACATCAAGCAGTTCCTGACCTCGTCGGTGGACTGGTGGCCCTCCGACTACGGCAATTACGGCCCGCAGATGATCCGCATGGCCTGGCACTCGGCCGGCACCTACCGGATCGCCGACGGGCGCGGCGGCGCCGGCACCGGCATGCAGCGCTTCGCGCCGATCTCCAGCTGGTGGGACAACGGCAACACCGACAAGTCGCGCCGCCTCCTGCAGCCGATCAAGCACAAGTACGGCAACGCCCTGTCCTGGGCCGACCTGATGGTCCTGACCGGCAATTGCGCCCTGGAGATCATGGGTCTGCCGACCTACGGGTTCGGCGGCGGGCGGCTCGACGCCTGGGAGGCGGACAACGCCACCTACTGGGGCCCCGAGGTGGTCGAGATGGGCTCGGTCTCGAGCTTCGACGACATGGTGAACCGCGACAAGCGCTGGCGCGGCAAGAACGGCGACGCCGACTACGATCTGGAGAACCCGCTCGCCGCCTCCCACCAGGCGCTCATCTACGTGAACCCCGAGGGACCCTACGCCAACGGCGATCCGCAGGGGTCGGCCAACGACATCCGGGTGACCTTCACCCGCATGGCGATGAACGACGAGGAGACCGTGGCGCTGATCGCGGGCGGCCACGCCTTCGGCAAGAGCCACGGCATGACCCCCGCCAAGGAGATCGGTCCGCCCCCCGAGATGGCGCCGATGGAGGCGATGGGCCTCGGCTGGCACAATCCGAAGGGGTCCGGCTCCGGCAAGGACACGATGACCAACGGCATCGAGGGCAGCTGGACGCCCGATCCGACCAAGTGGGACAACGCCTATCTGGAGAACCTCTTCAAGTTCGAGTGGGAACAGACGAAGAGCCCGGCCGGGGCGCTCCAGTGGACGCCGAAGGACCCGAACGCGCCGAAGACGCCGGACGCCCATGTCGCGGGTCAGATGCACCCGCTGATGATGATGACCTCGGACATCGCCCTCAAGGTCGATCCCGAGTACCGCAAGGTCTGCGAGAAGTTCCTCAACGACTTCGACGCCTTCACCCAGGCCTTCTCCAAGGCGTGGTACAAGCTCACGCACCGCGACATGGGTCCGAAGCACCGTTATCTCGGCCCGGAGGTGGTGATCGAGGACGGGCTCCTGTGGCAGGATCCGCTGCCGGAGCGCGACTACGACCTCGTCGGCGAGGCCGAGATCGCCGTGCTGAAGCAGGCGATCGCCGGGACCGGCCTGTCGGTGTCCGATCTGGCCTTCACGGCCTTCTCGGCGGCCTCGACCTATCGGGACAGCGACAAGCGCGGCGGTGCCAATGGCGGCCGACTCGCCCTCGCCCCGCAGAAGGATTGGGCCGTCAACCGCCGGGCCGCGCCGGTGATCGAGGCCCTGCGCAACGTGATGTCGACCTTCAACGGCGGGCGCAGCGACGGGAAGAAGATCTCCCTCGCGGACCTGATCGTGCTCGGCGGCTGCGTCGCCGTGGAGAAGGCGGCCCGCGATGCCGGAGTCGACACGCCGGTGCCGTTCACGCCGGGCCGGGTGGACACGACCCAGGCGCTCACGGACCTCGAGATGTTCGAGTGGCTGAAGCCGGTGGTGGACGGGTTCCGCAACTACGTCGATGACGGCTTCGGGCAGATGACCCGCAGCGTCTCGCCGGAGGAGATGTTCCTCGACAAGGCCAACCTGCTGACGCTGACGGCCCCGGAATGGACCGTCCTGACCGGCGGCCTGCGGGCGCTCAACGCCAACCACGACGGGTCGAACCGGGGCGTCCTGACCGATCGGATCGGGGTGCTGACGACCGACTTCTTCCGCAACCTGACCGACGTCGATCTGGTCTGGGAGAAGGCGGATGCGGACGGGATGACCTTCGCGCTCAAGGACCGTGCGAGCGGCCAGACGAAGTTCGAGGCGACCCGCAGCGACCTCGTCTTCGGGTCGAACGCACAGCTCCGGTCGATCGCCGACGCCTACGCGGGCAGCGACGGCCAGCGGCGCTTCGTGGCGGACTTCGTCAAGGCCTGGGACAAGGTCATGATGCTCGACCGCTTCGACGTGAAGGGTCACAAGCGCTACGCGCCGATGGCGGCCTGACACCCGCCCTCAAGATACGCCCGCGCGGCCTGCGCGGGCGTTATTCCGGAGCATGCGCCGCGGACGGACCGACGATGTCCGCGGCCGCGCCTTCCGTGCCGCAGCTTCAGGTCCCGAGGCTGTGTGCGGCCAGTGCAGCCCAGTAGGCCGCGCCGACCGGCAGGGCCTCGTCGTTGAAATCGTAGCCCGGATTGTGGAGCGGCAGGCTCGGCCGCGTCCCGTCGGTGCCGATCCAGGCATAGGCGCCCGGGCAGGCTTCGAGCATGTAGGCGAAATCCTCCGACGCCATGGAGGGGCCGACATCGCCGCGGCGCGCGGTGATGTCCGGGACGGTCCCGGCGGCCGCGAGGGCGGTGCCGACGGCATCGGCGGTGTTGACCGTGGCCGGGTATCCGAACCGGTACGCCACCTCCGCGCGGGCGCCGTGCGTGCCGGCGGTCCCGCCGGCGATGGCCTCGATGAGTTCCGCGACGCGCTTGCGCACCGCCTCGTCCAGGCAGCGGACCGTGCCGCGGATGACGGCGTGGTCGGGAATGACGTTGTAGGCGTCGCCGCCATGGATCTGCGTGACGCTGAGCACGACCGGCTCCGTGGGGGCGATGCGGCGGCTGACGATGGTCTGCAGGGCGAGGACGATCTCGGAGACGACCACGAGCGTGTCGGTGCCGCGCTCCGGCATGGCCGCATGGGTGCCGAATCCGGTGACCGCGATCTCGAACGTGTCGAGGGAGGCCATGATGGCGCCGACCCGGGTCGCGAAGGTCCCGAGGGGCAGGCCCGGCCAATTGTGCAGCCCGTAGACGGAGTCGCAGGGGAACAGCCGGAACAGGCCGTCCTCGACCATCGCGCGCCCGCCGCCCTCGCACTCCTCCGCAGGCTGGAAGATGAAGTGGACCGTCCCGGTCAGGTCGGTGCGGGCCGCGAGATGCCGCGCCGCCCCGAGCAGCATCGCCACGTGGCCGTCATGGCCGCAGGCATGCATCACGCCGGGCGTCCGGGAGGCGTAGGCGACGCCTGTCGCCTCCTGGATCGGCAGGGCGTCCATGTCGGCCCGCAGGCCGATGGTCGGGCCGTCGCCCCGGCTCAGGGTCCCGACCACGCCCGTGCGCCCGAGCCCGGTCTTCACGGACAGGCCGCAGGCGGCCAGTTCCCGGGCGACGAGATCCGCCGTGCGGACCTCCTGGTAGGCCAGTTCGGGATGGGTGTGCAGGTCGCGCCGCCACGCGACCATCCGCTCCACGGTCTCTGCCTCGATCCCCATGTGGTCTCTCACCCATGCCAGAGGCCGCCGGAGCGCCTCGTTCCCCCTGCCTCACCCTACGCCGGACGGCGCGGCGGTTCACCCCAGCGGCGGATGCATGAAGAACTGCGCGATCAGGGCCGCGCCGAGGAACGTCCCGGCATTGGCCATGAACGAGACCACCACGATCCGCCAGCCGAGGCGGCGGAAGGCGGGCACGTCCTTGGCGACAGAGAGGCCCGCGAAGGTCAGGATCGGCGTGGCCAGGGCCAGGAAGTTGATCTTGCCGGTCAGGGCGGCGATCTCGGCGGCGTAGGGCGTGCCGGGATAGGTCAGGGCCATGCCGATGATCGAGACCCACAGGACCGCCGGCAGGCGCCGGCCGAGGAGCAGGTAGACGATCCAGCCGGCCAGCACGGTGCCGATGATGATCGCCATCCCGCCGACGACCTTCGCGTCCGGGACGACGCCGTAGGTCAGCCAGTTGCCGATGAGCCCGTAGGCACCGATCAGGATCCAGGCCAGGACGGTCTCGGCGAGGCCGATCCGCACCTCCTGATGGACCGGTGCCTCCGCCTGCGGGTCGACCGCCGCCGGGCGGGCGGCATCCGGCCGGTTGCGGCCGAGGATCGGCTCCAGCTTGCCGTAGGCCCAGATCGTGAAGGGCAACGACAGGAACAGGGTGAAGTACGTGCCGATCGTCGTGGTGACGAGGTTGCTGGCCGCCGCGAAGGTCGCGACATCCTTGGCGACCTCGGGGGTCTGCTGAGCGGCGATCGCCCCCGAGGCGGCGGCCATCATGCTGCCGGAGCCGACGCCGGCGCCCATCGCCAGGGCCAGCGGGTTGAAGACGCCCAGGCTGGCGATCAGCCCGGCCAGCAGGGCGATGAACACCGCGCCGAACACCGTGCCGGTCAGGTACTCCGCCAGCACGCCGCGGCCCTCCGGAGAATCCATGCCGTAGCGCTCGCCGATGATCGCGAGGCTCGGCTCGCGGCCGACCGAGAAGGTCGCGCCGATCGCCTCGCGCTTGATGCCGAGGAGGAGCGCCACCGGCAGGCCGAACACCATCGTCCCGAAGAAATGGCCGAATTCCTGGAAGGCGAGCGCCCAGCCCGAGGCCAGGATCTTCGGAAGAGACCCGCCGACCAGCAGGCCCAGCTTGGCGATGAAGATCAGCAGCGCCGGCTGGAGATAGGCCCCGGCCGCGTTCTGCAGGGCGCCCGTCAGCCGCAGGGGCGCCGGGAGGCGCGGGCTCATCAGCCCCAGGGCCCCGCCGAGGAGCAGGGCCCAGAGCAGCGGCAGCAGGACGATCTTGCCGGCCCCCACCGGGATGCTGACGTTGCCGATCGCCTCGGCGATGATGACGATGACCAGGGCGAGCAGGAACAGCGTCAGCTTCCCGCCGCCGGAAACGGGCGGCGCGTCCGGCCGCGTGTTCGTCGCAAACAGTTCGCCCGCCATCGTCATCCTCCCCGCCCCTCCGGGGCTGCCCATCGCCCTGCCTGCCGGACTTGGCCGCCGGTCGTGTCGGTTGATCCCGTCCGTCGCCCCCCGCGCCCGGCGCCTAGCCCACGTAGCCGAAGGTCACCGCCGGCTGGGCCGCGGTCTCGACCCAGACGCTCTTGGTCTGCGTGTAGGCCATCAGCGCCTCGCGGCCCGAGGAGCGGCCGAAGCCCGAGCGGCCGAAGCCGCCGAAGGGCGAGGCCACGTTGATGGTCTTGTAGCCGTTGACCCACACCGTTCCGGCCCGCAAAGCCGCCGCGACCCGGTGGCCGCGGCCGCCGTCGCCGGTCCAGACCGCGCCCGCGAGGCCGTAGGGCGTGCCGTTGGCCAGCGCCACCGCCTCGTCCTCGCCGTCGAACGGCAGGACCGTGAGGACCGGGCCGAACACCTCCTCCCGGGCGATCGCCGCGTCCGGCGCGACGCCGTCCACGATGGTCGGGCCGAAATAGAAGCCGCCCGTGTCCCGCAGGGACGCGGGGCAGGCGCCGCCGGCCGCGATGGTGGCGCCGGCGCTCGCCGCGGCCTCGACCATGCCGGCGATCTTGTCGCGCTGGCGCCGGTTGTTGATCGGCCCGATCTGCGTCGCCGGGTCGGTCGGCGCCCCCACCGGGATGCGCGCGGCGGCGTGGGACAGGCGCTCCACGAAGGACGCGTGGATCGAACGGTGCACGAGGAGGCGGGAGCCCGCCACGCAGCTCTGGCCGGCGCCGCCGAAGATCGCGGCCTGCGCGCCGATCAGCGCCCGGTCGAGGTCGGCGTCGGCGAACACGATGTTGGCCGACTTGCCGCCGAGCTCCAGCACGCTCGGCACGATGGCGCGGGCCGCCGCGGCGGCGATCTGCGCGCCGGCCTCGGCCGAGCCGACGAACACGACGAGGCGGGTGTCGGGATGGGCCACCGCGGCGGCCCCCGTGGTCGGACCGGCGCCGGCGAGCACCGAGACGAGGCCGCGGGGCATCCCCTCGGCGCGGTCGCAGAGCAGGCCCAACGCCAGCGAGGTCAGCGGCGTCAGCTCGGAGGGCTTCAGCACCACGGCGTTGCCGGCGCAGAGGGCCGGGGCGATCTGCCAGCCGGCGGTGAAGATCGGCGCGTTCCAGGGGGTGATCTGCACCACGGTGCCGAAGGGCTCGTGGCGGGTGTAGTTCAGGTGCGAACTCGGCACCGGGATGACGTCGCCGTGGAGCTTGTCGCACCAGCCGGCATAATACTCGAACATCTCGGCGACCTTGGCGACCTCGCCGCGCGTGTCGCGGATCGGCTTGCCGGCCGAGAGGGTCTCCAGCTCGGCCAGCGCCCCGGCGTGCTGCCGGACCAGGGCCGCGACCGCCCACAGGGCCCGGCCGCGGGCGGCGGCGCTCATCCCCCACCACGCGCGCTGGGCGTCGCGGGCCGCCGCCATGGCGGCCTCGACCACCGACGGCCCGGCATCGGCGAAGGTCGCGAGCACACCGCCGTCCGCGGGGTTGACGAGGTCGAGGGCGGCGCCGGTCCCGGCGAGGACCTCGCCGGCCACGACGCTGCCGATGCGGCCGCCCGGCAGGAAGTCGGTCAGGAGGGCGGCGACCCGGTCGGCGGCGGGCGAGTGCGACGTGCCGGACATCAGTGGGCTCCCTTGGGATCGCGGTAATCGGCCATGCGGGTGAAGTCGGCCGTGTCGGGGATGGCGGCCTGCGTGGCCTGCCAGATCCGCTTCACCTCGGCGGAGAGCGGCAGGTCGATCCCGCATTCGGCGGCGAGCTCCAGGGCGAGGCGCACGTCCTTGCGCATCAGGCCGGCCGAGAAGCCGCTGTCGAAGGTGCCGGACTGGACCCAGCGCGGGACCATGACCTCGCTGATCGCGCTGCGGCCGGTGGCGGTGTTGACGACCTTGACCGCCTCGTCGGCCGAGAGGCCCGCGGCCTCGGACAGGCGCAGGGCCTCGCCGGTGGTCACGAGATGGGCCGCCACCAGCAGGTTGTTGACGAGCTTGACGATGTTGCCGGCGCCCGACGGCCCGACATGGGGGGCGCGGGCCGACATGGCCTCCAGGACCGGCCGGGCCAGGGCGTAATCCGCCTCCGCCCCGCCGACCATCATGGTCAGGGTCCCCTCGGCGGCGCCGGACGGGCCGCCGCTCACCGGCGCGTCGAGGAGGGCGTGGCCGGCCGCGGCGAGGCGCTCGGCCAAGCGCCGGGTGGTGCCGGGATCCGAGGTCGAGGTGTCCACCACCACAACCTTCCGGTCGGTCCGGGACAGGAGGCCGCCCTCCGCGGTGACCACCGCCTCCACGTCCCGCGCCAGCGGCAGCGAGAAGACCAGGGCGTCGGCCGCGCGCAGGACCTCGTTGAGGGTGTTGCGTGTCGTCACGCCGGCGGCCTCCGCGGCCGGGCGCCGGGCCGGGCTGAGGTCGTAGCCCAGGACCGTGAAGCCCTTGCGGGCCAGGGTCGCGGCCATGCCCAGACCCATATTGCCGAGCCCGACGACCCCTACCGTTGCGATGGTCATGCCGATCCGTCCTCACGATGCGGCACTATCGTTCCGGCAATCGAGCGTTGCGACAACAACCGATTTCTGCACGATGCGTGCGGAAATTCAGCACGGTCCCGATCAGGCCGGCGGCGGCCGGAACGCCACCATGTGGTCGGCCAGCCAGCCCAGCAGCCGGGCCGCCCCCTCGGGCAGCCGTCGCCCGGCCCGGATGACCAAGTGGGCGCTCGCCTCGGACAGGATGGCGTCGCGCAACGGCACCGCGTCCAGAAGGTCGGCGCGCAATTCGGCCGCGACCACGAAGCGGGGCAGGAAGGCCACCCCCATGGCCGCCATGACGAAGCGGCGGTGCAGCTCGAAGGACGCCGTCTCCAGCCGCGGCACCAGCCGGAACCCGCCATCCGCCTCGACGCGGCCGAGGAGCTGGCGCACCCCGTGGTCGGGCGGCAGCAGGGCGGCCGGCTCGGTGGCGAAGCTGCGCAGGGGAACCGGCGCCGACCCATTGGCGAGGGGGTGACCCTTCGGCAGGACGGCGAGCAAGGGCTGCCGGGCGGAGACGACGCCGCGGACATCCGGATGCGCGGGCGGATTGTAGACGAGGCCGATATCCGCCTCACCCCGCGCGATCGCCGCGAGGATGCCGTCGGTGGTGCCGATCTCGACCTGATAGGCGATGCCCGGATGGTCCTGCGCGAAGCCCGCGAGGGCGTTGTCGAGGAGGTCGATCAGGAAGCCAGCGCCGCAGCGCAGGCTGATCGTCCCCCGCTGCACCCCGCGCAGGCGCTTGAGCTGGTCCTCGAGGAGCGCCGCCTCGTCGGCCTGCCGCTGCGCGTGCTCGGCGACCAGACGGCCGGCCTCGGTGGGGACCACGCCCCGGGGCAGGCGTTCGAGCAGCGTCTCGCCGACCTGCGCCTCCAGCTCGATGATCTGCCGACTGACGGCCGAGGCGGCGACATTCAGGCCCTCGGCGGCGGCCCGGACCGAGCCCGCGCGCACGACGGCGAGGAGATAGCGCAGGGCGCGGTCGTTCACGGCGGCGGGCCTCCGGCGGCCGCACCGTGCCGGTCGACCGCGACGGTCCCCCGCGCCACGACGAGCACGGGCGGCTGGCGCTCGACGATCACCTGGGGCACGTTGCCGGCGCGGAAGGCGATCAGGTCGGCCCGGGCCCCCGGCGCCACCACGCCCGGGCCCAGCCCCAGAACCCGCGCCGGGACGGTTGTGACGGGATCGAGCAGCGCGGCGAGCTCTCCGTCGGTGCGGAGATCGAACCGATAGGCGGCGAGCTGGGCGCGGTCGACCATGCCGGTGACCGTGGCTGGATTCCAGCAGTCGCGGACATTGTCGGTGCCGAAGCAGACCGGGACGCCGAGGTCCCGCAGCCGCGGAATCGGCGGGCATCGGCGCCCGCCCGGCACGCTGCTGAGGATCGCGACGCCGGCCCGGTTCAGGCCTTCCGCGATCCGGCCGAGTTGGAGATCGTCGGCTTCCGCGAGGGCGAAGGCGTGGCTGATCGTGACCCGCCCGCCGAGGCCGGCCGCCGCCGTGCGGGCCGCGATCGCCGCGATCGTGTCGAGGCCGGCTTCGCCGCCGTCGTGAAGGTGGATGTCGATACCCCTTCCGTGACGCTCGGCCAGGGCGAAGACGATGTCCAGGTGACCGTCGCGATCGCCGTCGATGCCGACGGGATCGAGGCCGCCGACGAGATCGGCGCCCATCCGCAGGGCCTCGTCCAGGTCGCCCGCGACCGGCGGGCATCCCAGGATCCCGCTCTGCGGGAAGGCGACGATCTGGATCTGCATCCGGTCGGACCAGCGCGCCCGCAGGTCGAGGATCTGGGCGAGGTGGTCGAGCCGCGTGACGTCGTCGATGTCGACATGGGTCCGCAGGCTCGTCGTGCCGCCGCGGAGCATGCGTTCGAGGAGGGCCTCGGCGCCCTGCGCGGCGAGCGGCACCCGCGTGGTCCGGCGGAAGGCCTTCTCGTCCGCGATGATCGCGCGGACGGATCCCTGCGCCCGGTGGGGGCGCCAAGCGAGGCCGAGCAGGCACTTGTCGAGATGGACGTGCCCGTCCGCCAAGCCCGGCAGCACCAGGGCGCCGCCGAGGTCGATCGTGCGAGCGGCAGGGGGCAGCGGCGCGCCGGGATCGTGCAGGACGGCCACGCGGCCGTCCCGGATGTCGATGGTCGCCCGGCGGCCTTCGGCGAGCGTGACATCGCGCAGGCGCAGGTCGCAGGGGACTACCGCGTCAGAACCGGGACTCGACGTCATGCCGGGGCTCCTCTCGCATCCTGATCCGCGTCGGCCATCAGAGGGGCCGGCCCGCCGCCACGACGGTCCGGATGGCGAAGCTCGATTGCAGCCGGGCCACGCCGGGGAGACGCGACAGGA
Source organism: Methylobacterium sp. UNCCL125 (assembly GCF_900116795.1). NCBI lineage: Bacteria > Pseudomonadati > Pseudomonadota > Alphaproteobacteria > Hyphomicrobiales > Methylobacteriaceae > Methylobacterium > Methylobacterium sp. UNCCL125. The sequence goes on from NZ_FPBW01000017.1 coordinate 109,440, forward strand.
CATCCTTGTGCAGCCGCTCGTAATCGGCCGCGTCGACCACCTTGAGCTTGACCAGGTAATCGGCCGTACCGGTCATCAGATAGCAATCCTGCACCTCGGGACAGCGCCGGACGGCCGCCTCGAAGCGGTTGAGGTAATCCTCGGTCTGGCGGTCCAGGGTGAACTGCGTGAGCACCACGAGGCCCGGCGCGTCGCCGCCGCCGCCGATCAGCGCGGTGTAGCCCCGGATGATCCCGGATTCCTCCAGCAGGCGCACGCGGCGGTGGCAGGCGGAGGCGGACAGGCCGATTGCGGCGGCGAGGTCGGCATTGCTGATCCGGCCGTCGACGCGCAGGGCCTGGATGATGCGGCGGTCGATCTCGTCCACGGCGGGTCACGAAGGATCTTCGAAATCGCCGTAGGAAATTGCACGAGCCGCCAATCGTCGCAAGACGCTTCGACACATCGCACGCCTGTTCGACGATCCTCCGTATAGCTTGGCGGCAGCGCATCAGGGAGCCGCCCCGGGGGTCGCCATGAGCAGGATCGATCGCGATCACCGGCCCGATGCCGGTCCCGCAGGCACGGCAGCCGCGCTCCTGACGATCGACCTCGGGGCCATCGCCGACAATTACCGTGCCCTCGCGTTGCATGCCGGGCCGGCCGTCTGCGCGGCGGTGGTCAAGGCGGACGCCTACGGGCTCGGCGCCGACCGGGTGGCGCCGGTCCTGGCCGCCGCCGGCTGTCGGCACTTCTTCGTGGCGCAGGTCGGCGAGGGCGTCGCCCTCCGGGCGATCCTCGGCCCCGGCCCCGTGATCGCCGTGCTCAACGGCGCCTCCCCGGGCAGCGAGGCGGCCTGCGCGGCCCACGACCTCGTCCCCGTCCTCAATGACCGGTCGCAGCGCGACGGCTGGCAGGGTCTCGCCCGGAGCCTGGACCGGCGCCTGCCCGCGATCCTCCAGATCGATTCCGGCATGGCCCGGTTCGGCTTCGCGCCGGACGAAGCCTGCGCGCTCCTCGACGCGCCGGACGCGCTCGCGGGCCTCGACCTGCAGCTGGTGATGAGCCACCTCGCCTGTGCGGGCGAGCCGGACAGCCCCGTCAACGCGGCGCAGCGCGCCGTCTTCGAGGTCGTCCGGCGGCGCCTGCCGGCCGTGCCCGCGAGCCTCTCGGCCTCCTCCGGGATCTTCCTCGGGCCGGACTTCCGGTTCGACCTGGTGCGCCCCGGCGCCGCCCTCTACGGGATCGCCCCGCAGGCGGACGCCCCGAATCCGATGCGGCCGGTGATCGGTCTGCGGGCGCGGGTGATGCAGACGCGCAGCGTCCCGGCTGGGACCCCCGTCGGCTACGGGCACGCGGCGAAGGTCGGCCGGGACAGCCGCCTCGCCACCGTGGCGATCGGCTACGCGGACGGGTTCTTCCGCAGCACCGCCGGTGGGGCGGCCTGGTTCGGCGGCACGCGCCTGCCCGTGGTCGGGCGGGTCTCGATGGACAGCCTCGTCCTGGACGTCACCGACCTGGCCCCCGGCACGATCGGGCCGGGGGCGCTCGTCGACATCATCGGGCCGGAGCGCGACGTCGACGCCGTCGCCGCGGCGGCCGGCACGATCGGCTACGAGGTCCTAACCAACCTCGGCCACCGCTTCCACCGCGTCTATCTCGGAGCCTGAGGCCCGCCATGAACGTCCTCATCCTCGGCGGCGGCGTCGTCGGCGTCACCTCGGCCTACTACCTCGCCCGGGCCGGCCATCAGGTGACCGTTCTGGAGCGCCAACCCGGCGCCGGCCTGGAGACCAGCTTCGCCAATGCCGGCCAGGTCTCGCCGGGCTACGCGGCGCCCTGGGCGGCCCCCGGGATCCCCGTGAAGGCGCTCAAGTGGCTGATGATGCGGCACCGCCCCCTGGTGCTCTGGCCGCGCCTGGAGCCCCGCCTCTACGGCTGGCTCACGCGGATGCTCGCCAACTGCACCGAGGAGGCCTACCGGCGGAACAAGGGCCGCATGGTCCGGCTCGCCGAGTACAGCCGCGACGTGCTGCGGGACCTGCGCACCGAGACGGGCATCGCCTACGACCACCGGGAGAAGGGCACGCTGCAGCTCTTCCGGACGCAGAAGCAGCTCGACCATGTCGGCGACGACACCCGCGTCCTCGACGCCTACGGCGTGCCCTACACGGTTCTGGATCCGGCGGGCTGCATCGCCGCGGAGCCCGCGCTCGCGGCGGTGCCGGACGTGTTCGTCGGCGGCCTGCGGCTGCCGGGCGACGAGACCGGCGACGCGCACCTGTTCACGCAGCGCCTCGCCGCGATCTGCGAGGGCCTCGGCGTCACCTTCCGCTACGGGACGGCGATCGCGCGCCTGCACCATGCCGGCGACCGGGTGACGGCGGTGGAGACCGCCGGCGGTGAGCTCCTGCGGGCGGAGGCCTACGTGGCGGCGCTGGGCAGCTACACGCCGGCCCTGCTGCGCCCCCTCGGGATCGCCCTGCCGGTCTACCCGGTGAAGGGCTATTCCCTGACCCTGCCCATCGCCGATGCGGCCGCCGCCCCGGTCTCGACGGTGATGGACGAGACCTACAAGGTGGCGATCACCCGGCTCGGCGACCGCATCCGCGTCGGCGGCACCGCCGAACTCGCCGGTTTCAGCAGCGCCCTGCGCCTGCCGCGCCGCGAGACCCTCGCGCGCTCGGTGCAGGACCTGTTCCCCGCGGGCGGCGACCTCTCCCGGGCCGCGTTCTGGACCGGCCTGCGGCCGATGACGCCGGACGGCACGCCGATCGTCGGGGGGACGCGGGTCGCGAACCTGTTCACCAACACCGGCCACGGCACCCTCGGCTGGACGATGGCCTGCGGCTCGGGCCGCCTGCTCGCCGACCTCGTGTCCGGCCGGGCCCCGGAGATCGCGAGCAACGATCTGGCGCTCGACCGCTACGCCGCGTGAGCCGGCCGGGCTTTCCGCGCCGCGTGGTGACGGAGGTGCCGGCACGCGGCGCCCTGGGGACGTGACGCACGGGCACAGCCTCGCCTCGTCCTGCGCCGGGCCGGCCCCGACCCTGCCGGCGCCGAAGCGGCCGCCGCGAGTGGTCGCCGCGAGTGGTCGCCGCGAGTGGTCGCGAAGCCCTGCCACGGGCCTGCCCAATGATTCGGCACTCTTCGCGACACGACTGCAAGTTGATTACATCGCGTTCATGAAGCGCCGATATCCGACATCACCGGACGACTTCACAACGGCCTGAGCAACCCTTCGCATCCCGTCGAGTTTAGGATCTGAACCAACGATCCGGGTGCGCAGATGAGTTTCATCGTCGTACAGGGCAGGGAAGATCAAGAGCAGGCGGATGCCGTGCTCAGAGGCGTCGCCGACGGGCTGGCCAGCCTGTTTCCCGTGCCCGATCATCCGCCCGGTGTTCAGGACCTGCTGGATGCCCGGACACAGGAGGCCGGCATCCGCGCAGGCAGCATCGCAACGTCGAGCGGGCGGAGTACGAAGCGCGCGAACGCGGGTGCGCGCCGCGGCGGGGATATGGGGCCGCCTCCGGCCCGCTCCGTGAAGACGGCTCCCGCCGGGGCGCTGCGCGGATCGCCTCCGCAATACAGCCGCACGCGGGCGCGCCGGGCGAGATCCGAGGCGAAGTCCGAGCGTCGCGACCAGTCCTGAGCCCGAGGCCGGCGGTCACACCGGCCTCAGCGCGGCCCCGCCACGGTCAGGCCGAACCGCCGGATCTCCCCGGGCATCTGCTCGAGCGGCAGGACCTTGGCGGCCGCGCCGCGATCGATCGCCTCCTTGGGCATCCCGAACACCACGCAACTCGCCTCGTCCTGCGCCACGGTCTGCGCCCCGGCCCGGCGCATCTCCAGCAGGCCGTTGGCGCCGTCGTCGCCCATGCCGGTCATCAGGATGCCCAGCGCGTTCGCGGCCGCCGCCCGGGCGGCCGACCGGAACAGCACATCGACGGACGGGCGATGGCGCGCGACGAGCGGACCGTCCTTCACCGACACCGCGTAGCTGCCGCCTCGGCGCTCGACCATGAGGTGCCGCCCGCCCGGGGCGATCAGGGCCCGGCCCCGCAGCACCGGATCGCCGTCCTCCGCCTCCTTGACGGTGATCGCGCAGAGCCCGTTCAGGCGCTTGGCGAAGGCCGCCGTGAAGTGCTCCGGCATGTGCTGCACGATGACGAGGCCGGGGGACTCGGCGGGCAGCACCTCGAGCACGTCGCGCAGGGCTTCCGTCCCGCCCGTCGACGCGCCGATGCAGACGATCCGATCGGTCTCGACCACGACGCGTCCGGGCACGGGCGGCGGCAGGACGACATCGGCCGAGAGCTTCGCTTCGACGAGCTGTCGCGGCGGCCGGCTGCCGCGCAGCTTGGCCCGGGCGGCCGCGCGCACCGCGTCGCAGACCCGCACCGTGGATTCGAGCAGGAACTGGCGGGTGTCGACCCGCGGCTTCGGCAGTACGTCGACGGCGCCCGCCTCCAGCACCTCGAACAGGATCCGGGAACCCGCCTCGGTCAGGGTCGAGCAGACGATCACCGGGAGCGGCTTCTGCGCCATGATCTTGCGCAGAAAGGTCAGGCCGTCCATGCGCGGCATCTCGAGATCGAGGATGATGACGTCCGGGATCTCCTCCTGGATCCGGCGGGCGGCGATGAACGGATCGGCCGCGGTACCCAGGACCGCGATGTCGGGCGCCGTCTCCAGGATGCCGCACAGGGTCTGGCGGACGGAGGCCGAGTCGTCGACGATGAGGACGCGGATCGGTCTCGACGCATTCACCGGCCGGAATCCCTCAGCTTGCTGAAGACGGTCGAGGACATCTGGTCGAGGCCCGCCACGCCGACGCCCGCCATCGATTCGGAATGGCCGACGATCAGGTATCCGCCGGGGCGCAGGTGCCCGGCCAGGCGTGCGACCACGGCCTTCTGGGTCGGCTTGTCGAAGTAGATCAGCACGTTGCGGCAGAAGACGAGGTCGACGTCCCGGTCGATCGGGTAGCTTTCGTCCATCAGGTTGAGCCGCTGGAACCGCACCCGGGCGCGCAGCTCGGGCACGATCCGCCCCTCGCGCCGGGCCGGATCGCGCGCGACCATCACGTAGCGCCGCCGCAGGTCCGGCGGCACCGCCTCCAGCATCTCCTCCGGGTAGATCGCCGTCCGGGCGCGGTCGAGCACCTCCGAGGAGATGTCGGTCCCGAGGATGGCGTAGCGGAACCGGTCGGCGGCCATGTCCTGCAGGACCATCGCCAGCGTATAGGCCTCCGCCCCGGTCGAAGCCGCCGCGCTCCAGACCTTGAGCAGCGGCCGGTCGCCCCGCGCCGCCAGCCGCGGGACGATCGTCGTGCGCAGCAGATCGAAATGCGCGGGCTCGCGGAAGAAGTCGGTCTTGTTCGTCGTCACGCAGTCGACGAGGTGCGGGAACTCGTCCGCGAGATGGCCCGCCTCGAACAGGTGGCGGCCATAGGCCTCGAGGGTCGGAAGATCGAGGGCGCGCATGCGCTTGCGCAGCCGGCCCTCGACCATGGTGCGCTTGGCCGGCGGCAGCTGGATGCCGGCATGGTGCTGGACGAGGTCGGCGACCGAGCGGAAATGCCGGTCGCTCAGGTGACCCGGATCGGTCTCCATGGTCCCGGGTCCGCTCAGGCGGCCTGGGGCGACGCGGCGAGCGCGGGCCCGTCGCCGTCCATGAGCGCGACGAGGTCGAACACCACAACGAACGCTTCGCCCCGGCGGCCGATCCCGGCGATGTAGCGCGCGTTCCAGCGGCCGCCGACCTCGGGGGCCGCCTCCATCTCGGTCCCGTCGAGTTCCGTCACCTCGATCACCCGGTCGGCCACGAACCCGACCCGCAGCGCCCGGCCCGGCATCGGCACGTTGAGCAGGATGATCCGCGTCGCCGGCGTGCGCGCCACGGGCGGCAGGCCGAGCTTGGTGCGCAGGTCCACCACCGGGTAGCTCTGCCCGCGCACGTCGATCATGCCGAGCAGGAAGGCCGGCGCCTGCGGCAGGGCCGCCGGGACCCGGTAGTCCAGGATCTCGTGGACGTGCTCGACGTCGATCCCGAAGATCTCGGCGCCGAGACCGAGGGTCAGGTACTGCCACACACTGGACATGCAGGGTCTCCGGATGGACTGCGACATGCGCCGACGGCGGGATCCGCGCGGGGACGAGCGCCGCGCGGATCCGGGCCTCGCCCGACAGGTCGGGCGACCTGTCGGATGACCTGTCGGGCGAGGTGTCAGGCGACGCGGGTGAAGGCGGCGTCCTGCGCGTCGCCCTCGCCCATGTCGAGGGCGAAGCCCCCGGCCGCGGCCGGGTTGCGCCCCACCGCCCGCTTCGGGCTCGGCGAGCGGATCGCCGCCGAGGGCGCGCCCATCCGCGTCGCGGTCGCGCGCAGCCGCGTCACCGCCTGATCGACACCGGCCAGAGGCCCGACCGGTGCGGCCGCCTCGGTGATGCGGAAGTAGGCGATCGTCGCCTGCAGCTTCTCGGCCTGGGTGGCCAGTTCCTCGGAGGTGGCCGAGACCTGCTCGGAGGCGCTGGCGTTCTGCTGGGTCACCTTGTCGAGCTGCTGGATCGCCTGATTGATCTGGCCCGAGCCGACATCCTGCTCGCGGCAGGCGGCGGTGATCTCCTCCACCAGGCTGGCGGTCTTCTTGATGTCGGGCACGAGCTTGCCGAGCATGTCGCCGGCCTGCTGGGCGGCCTTGACGGTGTCGGACGACAGCGTGCCGATCTCGGCCGCGGCCGCCTGGCTGCGCTCGGCGAGCTTGCGCACCTCGCTGGCCACCACCGCGAAGCCGCGGCCATGCTCGCCGGCCCGGGCCGCCTCGACGGCGGCGTTGAGGGCCAGCAGGTCGGTCTGGCGGGCGATCTCCTGCACGATGGTGATCTTCTGCGCGATGGTCTGCATGGCCTCGACGGCGCGGCCGACGGCGACCCCGCTGGCCTCCGCGTCCTGGGCCGATTGCCGGGCGATCGTCTCGGTCTGGCTGGCGTTCTCGGCGTTCTGCTTCACGTTGGCGGCCATCTCCTCCATCGAGGCCGAGGCCTCCTCGGTCGAGGCCGCCTGCTCGGTCGAGCCCTGCGACAGCTGCTCGGCCGAGGCCGACAGCTCCTGGGACCCCGCCGACACGTTGCTCGCCGCCGCGCTCGCCTCGGCCACGACGGCGCGCAGCTTCGTCAGCATGGTCTGCAGGGCGATGCCCATCGTGTCCTTGTCGGAGAGCGGCCGGGCCTCGACCCTGAGGTCGCCCTGGGCGATGGCGTTGGCGAGCGCGGCCGTCGCGTTCAGGTTCTCGGTCATGCGGCCCATGGCCCCCACGAGGTCGCCGAGCTCGTCGTTGGAGGTGACCTTCGCGGTCTGGCTCAGGTCGCCCATCGCCACCGCGTCGGCGAGGGTCACGGCGCGGCCGAGGCCACGGGAGATCGAGAAGGCGAGCCAGGTGGCGATGCCGAGGCCGAGGAGGAGCGCCGCCGCAACGGTGGCGAGCAGGATCGTCTGGCCCTCGCTCGCATCGGCCTTGGCCCTGCCGACGGCGTCGATCATGCGGCGGTTCTGGAATTCGGCCAGCGCGTCGAAGGCCCGGTTCGCCGCGAGGCTCAGCGTCGCGTAGTCGCCGGAGGCGAGGTCGGCGGCCTTGACGGCGGCCCCCGTCTCGATGGTCGCCAGCGCCTTCTGGAACGAGGCCGACCAGGCGGCGTATTTCTGGCGCACCCCCTCGGTCGAGATGCCCTGCGCGGCGCTCGCGCGCAGGAGGTCGTCCATGGCGTGCGCGACCTCATCCCGCACCTGCTTGGCCGCGTTCACCCGCTGCTCCAGCACCTCGAGGGTCGTCGCACCGGTCGCCGATTGAAGCTGTCCCCAGGCCCGCTCCATGCGGATCTGGAAGGCGGCCGCAGACTTGGCCAAGTCGTCACCCGATGTCTCGCCCGAGCGGCCCTTGGCCAAGGTGTCGAGTTCCGAACGGAGCGCCGCCGTCGCCGGCCGACCCGTCGTGTTGATCTCGGCCCAGGTCCTGACGCCGGAATTCTGCTTCGTCAGATCGATGATCTTCCCGGCCAGGGCGCGCTGCTTCTCGTACTTGTCGGACAGGTCATCCAGCAGCCGCTTGCCCTCATCCGCGACGATGTAGCCCTTGGCCTTGGCCAAGCCCGCCACGGCGTCGTTGCGGTTGTCCGCAGCGCGCTTGCTGAACTCCGTCATCTGGGCGTCATCGGTGCTGATCACCGCCGCCCGCACGTTGCTGACGCCATTGATCGCGTGGCCCTTCGCGTCCAGCACGAGGGCCTGCAGCTCGGCGCGGCTGATGACGAACTTCATCGACTCCTCGGAAGACATCAACTTCTGATAGCCGACGCCGCCGGCCGCGGCGGTCAGGAGCAGGACGGCGCCGAAGCCGCCTGCGAGCTTGGCCTTGATCGAGAAACGCATCGTACTCACCCCACGCACGCAACACTTGGACAGGACAGCCACAAGACTTCAGTTGAGGATCTGCTCGAGTTCGGGGACGATGATGAATTCATCCCTCGCCTTGACGATCGACCGGATGTATTCAGGGCGCCACGTCGTGCCGACCGGCGGCACCGCCTGGCAGCTCGCCGGATCGATCTCCGTCACCGCGAACACCTTGTCGGCCACCAGCGCGACCACCACCGGATCGCCCCCCACCGCAACCTCCAGCACTAGGAAGCGCGTGTCCGGGCTGTCCGCCGCCGCCGGCATCCCGAACCGCTCGCGGATGTCGGCCAGGGGGATGACGTTGCCGCGCACGTTCACGATCCGGTCGATATGCGGCCGCGCCCCCGCCACCCGCGTCGCCGGGATCGGATCGATGATCTCGCGCACCATCCCGGCATCCAGCGCGAAGCTCTCCGTTCCGATCCGGAACATCACCACCTGCTGGCCGCCCCGCGACCCCGCCTGCGGTCCGGTTCCGAGAGAACCGCTCGTCACGCCGCCGCTCATCACGCCACCTCCTGATACACGCGCGCGCCCTCGGCGCCGCCGCCGCTCACGAGCCGGCCGACATCGATGATCAGCGCCGCCGTGCCGTCGCCCAGGATCGTCGCCCCCGAGAACGTCGCCACGTCCGCGTGCAGCTTCGACAGCGACTTGATCACCGTCTGGTGGTTGCCGATGATCTGGTCCGCCACCAGCCCGACCCGGGCCTCGCCCGCCGCGACGATGATCACCTTCTGGTGCAGCTCCGGCTCGCCCGCGGCCCCGAACAGGCTGCGCAGCCGCAGGAACGGCACCAGCGCGCCCCGGATGTTCAGGAAGTCCCGCCCGCGCCCGCCGCGCTCGCCGGCGGGCAGCTCGACGCATTCCTCCACCGCCGCCAGGGGGATGACGTAGCGCCCCTCCCCCACCCGGATCAGCAATCCCTCGATGATCGCCAGCGTCAGCGGCAGGCGCAGGGCGACCGTCGTGCCGCCCCCCGGCTCGGTCGCGATGTCGATTGTGCCGCGCAGGCTCTCGATCGTCTTCTTGACCACGTCCATGCCGACCCCGCGCCCCGACAGGGCCGAGATCTCCTGGGCGGTCGAGAAGCCCGGCGCGAACAGGAACTGGTAGACCTGCTGGTCGGTGAGCACCGCGCCGGGCGCGCACAGGCCCTTCTCCTCGGCCTTGGCGCGGATGCGTGCCGCGTCGAGCCCGGCGCCGTCGTCGCGCACGCTCACCAGCACCTGGGCGCCGACATGCTCGGCGGTCAGCGTGATACGCCCGGTCGCGGCCTTGGCGGCGGCGGCCCGGCGCCCGGGCGCCTCGATGCCGTGGTCGATGGCGTTGCGGATCAGGTGGACGAGCGGGTCGGCCAGCCGCTCGATCACGGTCTTGTCGAGTTCGGTGTCCTCGCCGCCGGTGACGAACTCCACCGGCTTGCCGAGATCGCGCGAGAGATCGTGGATCAGGCGGCGGAAACGGCCGAACAGCGCGCCGATGGCGACCATGCGGATGCTCATCGTGGTGTCGCGCAGCCGCGCCGACAGGCGCTCGATCTCCTCCGCGATGCCCTTGAGGCCGGGATCGGCGCTCAGGCCGGCGAGCTGGCTCAGCCGGGCCTGGGCGATGACCAGTTCGCCGACCCGGTCCATCAGCTCGTCGAGCCGCTCCGCCTCGACCCGCACGCTGCTGGCCGGCCGCTCCTCGGCCCGCCGCGCCGGGCTCCGCTCAGCGGTCGGGGCCGCGGGCGCGATCGCCGGCGGCGCGACGGGTGGGGCTTCGACGGAGGCGATGGCGGCGAGACCCGCCGCCGGAGCCGTGACGGTCGGCGGCGCAAACGGCCCGGGCGCGGCCTCGACCGGTTCGGGTGCGGCGTCCGGCTGCGCCGGCGAGACCGGGACCAGGGTCAGGGTCATCTCGTCCCGCACGAACAGGAAGACATCCTCGATCGCCTCGCGGGTCACGGCCGCGCGCAGCGTGACGTCCCAGCCGATGGCGAGGCTCTCGGGATCGAGGCCCGGCAGTTCGGGCAGCGCGTCGAGGCGCGGCACGATCGTGCAGGCGCCGAGGTCGCGCAGTTCGTCGAGGAGCGCCAGGGGATTGGTACCGTTGCGCAGCACGTCGGGCGCGAAGGCGATGCCGATCTGCCAGCCGCCCTCCACCATCGGGATGGGCTCGGCGACCGGATCCGGATGGGGGGCCAACGGCGCGGCGGCGGGGCGGCCGGTGGTGCCGAGGAGCTGCTCGAGTTCGGCCAGGATGGCCTCGCCGATGATGGGCGCGCTGGCCTCCGGCTCCTCGATGAGGCCGCGGATATAGTCCTTGGCCGAGAGAGAGACGTTGACGAGGTCGTGGCCGACCGGAACCTCGCCGCGACGGACGCGGTCGAAGGCGGTCTCGAAGTCGTGGGTGAAGGCGGCGACCTGCTCGAAGCCGAACATGGCGCCCGAGCCCTTGATGGTGTGCAGGGCGCGGAAGGCGGTGTCGATCAGGGCGCGGTCCTCGGGCCTGTCGCCGAGGTCGAGCAGGGTCGTCTCCAGGCAGGCCAGAAGCTCGGCGGCTTCGGCCCGGAAGACGTCGGCGGGATCGAGAGCAGTCATGGGACGGTCGGACCCGCTCACGCTAGACACAAATACAGAATGAACCGCCCGGCTTCGAGCGAACGCGAAGACTTCGACTTTGTCACCGGGCGAATGTCTTTGAACTCAAGCGTTCGGCTGGATTGCCGAGTCGCGCCGAACCCTCACGGCGACGCGAAACGACGATCATCCGCCGCCCGATTTCACCGGTTGTATATAATCCGACTAAAAATTTTCGGTTAACGCCGAGGTTTTGATGTCTGACGGACAGTATATCCGCTCATTGCCCAGAGAATTTGATTATCGGATACTGAGATCGCGTGAGCCGTGGATCACAGGATCGCCGTGTCCGGCATCCTGCGCCGGTCGGTCCGGCACGGGCTCTCGTCGTGCATCCCATGCGGATGCGGGCCGCGGCCCTGCTGGGTGCGGCCGGCGGAGAGACGGGGATGAGACGTGGGGCCGGTCGCGGCAGATCCGGCGCCGAAGCCCCGGCCGCGGCGCAACCGCCGACCGGGCCGGACCGGATTGCCCGCGGACCGCGCCTGGCGGCGCGCTCGGGTTCAGAACAGGTCGATGCCGTCCAGATCGTCGGCGGCCGGGCGCTGCGCGACCGGGGCGACCCCGAGCAGTCGCTCCGTCAGGCGCGCCCGGACCTCGCCGAGGGTGCAGCGCGCGATCGCCGCCTCGATCCAGGCCGGGTCGGCGCCGGAATCCGGCACCGCGCCGTCGCCCGCGCTCGCTCCGGAGAGACGGCCGAGTTCCGCACCGGCCGCGCGCAGCAGGCCTTCGACGTTCTCGATGCGCTGCTTGGCCCGGTCCTGGAACTGCATCGCCACGATCGCCGCCGACACGTCCTCGGTGATGGCCTGCGTCGTCTCGGCGGTCTGGCGCAGGACGCCGGCGACCTGGGCGTTCTGCTCGACGAGGGCCCGCATCACCATGCGGACGCGCAGCTCGGCGGTGCGGCTCTCCTCGGACATGTCGATCGCCGCGATGTCGCCCAGCAGAGCGTGGCTGCTGCGCAGGTCGGCCGCCATGGTGCCGATCTGCTGCTTGATCACGTCCGACAGGGCGTTGATGGTCGTGGCGAGGCCGCGCACCTCGTCGGCGACCACCGCGAAGGCCGCGCCGCTGCTGCCGGCCCGGGCGGCCTCGATCTTGGCGTTCAGGGCAAGCAGGTTGGTCTGGCGGTTGATCTTCTCGATCTCCGCCACGCTGCCCTCGACCGACGACAGGCCGTCGAGCGCCCCCGCCAGCCCCTGCGCGAGGGTCGTCCCGCGGGAGGACATCAGCGTGATCCGCGCGATCAGCGCGGCGAGCGTCTCGCCGAGGCCGGCGGCGACATCTCCGAGGTCCAGGGTCTTGTCGTCGATCCGTACGGTCTGAACCGAGGCGACGAGGCCGCGCACGATCTCCGACTGCTCGCAGGTCGAGGCCGCGATGTTCTGAAAGCGGTTGGACAGGCCGTGGACATTCGCCTCCACATCCGCGGAGACGATCCCGAGCTCGGCGATGAGGGCGTCCAGGAGCCCCCGCTGCTGCGCCGAGAGGCCGAGCCAGGCCTGGAGCAGATCGGCCGACCGCGTGGCGGCCGCCGGGTCGGCCGGGATCTCGATCTGCGGCGCCGGCGACGTATCGGCGGCGGGGGATGCCACCGTCTCGGGACGATCCGGCGGCGCGAGCGCGGAGCCGGACACCGCGCCGGGCACTGCGCCGGGCACTGCGCCGGATCCGCGCCGTCCGTCGGCCCGCCGGAAGCGGGCCGGGACCTGCCTGAGAATGTCGTGGGCAGCTTGGAAGGACATCAGATGTCGGATCTCTCGGCGTCGACCGTCGCGCGCCGGTCAAGCCGCAAACCGATGGACGGCGTCGGCCCGACGGTAAGGATCGCCGTTAAAGAAAGCGTTATCACCGGCAATGAAGCGCAAGAGCGAGACAACAGATTTCTGTATTGACGCTTGAATTCCGTTCCATGCTGAATCGAATTCCAGCTGTGCAGCGTCCGGCGGCGGCGGCAACAGCGGTGGATTGGTCTGCCGTCGGTCAGAAAGAATTTACCCGCCGCGGTGTTGTCTCCGCCGGAGAGGCGCAGCGGCGCCCAATCCTGTCGTCGAGGGCCTGAACCCGCATGTCCGAGGCTTCCGTCCTCACGCTCGAATCCGACTGCACCATCCGGACGGTCCGGTCGCTGCAGGGCGCTTTGGCGGCGGCCCTCGCCGGCGCGACGCGCCTCACCCTGGACTGCGCGGCGGTCGAGCGCGCGGACATCACCTTCGTCCAGATCGTGCTCGCGGCGGACAAGGCGGCACAGCGTCAAGCCACGGAGATCGCGCTGGCCAATGTGCCGCCGGCGGTCAGCGGCGCGTTCCAACGCGCTGCGATCGCCCTCCCCGGCCAGGCACTCCGCTAGGCCCACGCTTCAAGCACAAGAACGGAATCCTTGTCATGGCCACTGTCCTCGCCGTCGACGACTCGCCCAGCATCCGGCAGATGATCAAGGTCGTCCTCGGCCCGGCCGGCCACACGGTGATCGAGGCCGGCGATGGCGCCGAAGGCTTGGCGAAAGCCAAGAGCGCCAGCCTCAACCTCGTCATCACGGATCTCAACATGCCGGTGATGAACGGACTGGAGATGATCAAGCAATTGCGGACGTTGCCCGCCTGCACGGGCGTTCCGATCCTCTTCCTGAGCACGGAATCGGACGAGGGTATCAAGCAGCAGGCGAAGGCGGCCGGGGCGACCGGCTGGATCACCAAGCCGTTCAAGCCAGAGCAGCTGCTGGCCGTCGTGTCCAAGCTGGTGCGCGCCTGAGGGCGCGGGGCCGGTCCCGGCGGCGCGGCCTTCCGGGACGCCGGCCCCACGACGTCGGCGCCATCCCCCGCACCGCGAGCGGTGACGCGCGTCGCCGTCACTTCAGGTGGTAGGCGACCCCCGCGATCAGCGCCTTTTCCTCGGTGTTGATGGTGCGCCGCGGGTCGGCGCCGAACTTGTTGCGCCAATACTGGAACCCGGCGAAGACCTCGACCCGGTTGGGGGTCCCGGCGAGCAACTGCCCGACATCCAGGACAAGGTTCGTCTGTGAGGCGAACTCCAATTGCGTGTCGTTCTGGTTGATCGTGCCGTAGCGCCCCTTGGGCAGGATGATCGTGTTGAAGCCGGCCAGGGACAGCGGCAGCCCGGTGAACGGCAGCGGGATCGTGTAGGTGATCTCGAATTCCGGGGTCAACTTGAACTCGACACTGCGGAAGTGCGAGTAATCGAAGCCCGGCACGGCGCCATTCCCGAGGATGCCCGGCGTGGGCCCGTTCCCCGCAAAGCCGTTGCGGGAGAAGTCCTTGTAGCCCTGGACCTTCAGGTTCACGAACCCGGCCGGCACGTCGAAGGCGAAGCTGAGGCCGAAGGTGCCGGCCCGCTTCTCAGCGTCGAAATACGTGTCCTTGGTGTTGATATCGGCCCCGAACGACAGGCCGACATCCTTGACGAAGCCCGGAATCGCGAAGGTCTCGGTATCGAAGATCTTGTTGAGGCTCAGGACGCCGCGATAGATCAGGTAGATTTCGGTCGCGCCGTAATCCTTGAACGGGCGCCGCTTGTCGCCCGCAGGATCCTGGGAGCCGGATGTGAGGATGTCGAGGGAGATGAGGTTGGTGCCGTAAGCCCATGAGTCGGCGTGAAACACGTTGACGACGTTCTTCGGCACCTCGCGCGGGGCGAACCCACCCTGCGCCGTGCCGTCGGGACGCCGCACGAAGAGCCCGGGCTCCGCCGACGGGCCCTGGAAGCGGTAGCTGACCACCGTGTCGGAGAAGCCGAGGTACGAGGGCGGCGGCGCCGCCATCACGGTGGCGGCCGCCACGGAAATTCCGGCCTCCTGGCGCTCCGCGCGGGCCGGAGCCCGCGCCCCGGGAACGCGCGTGCCGCCTGCCGCCCCGGCGATCTCCGGAGCCGGGGACGTGGCCGAATCCGGCGAAGGCTCGGCCCGGGCCGGCTCGACCGGCCCGGATCCGCAGGCCAGGATCAGCAGACCCGCCGCGGAGAACGGCCTCATCCGGGATAGCAACCGGAGCCCGGTCAAGACAGCTTCCAGAAGGCAAGGATCATGATCGCGTAGGCGGCGATCAGCAGCGCAGCGCCCTGAAGGTTGGCCCGGGCCCGCCGCCCCGGAGCCGGCGACAGCCACCAGCCCAGCCGCCGGGCCGTCCAGGGCACCATCTGCGCGGTGAGGAGCACGCTGAACACGTTGCCGATGAACAGGGCGACCGGGAAATCCAGCTTCAGCATCCCGGAGAGGATCGGCGTGCCGACCAGGACCCCCCACAGGAACACGGTGGGGTAGAGCGTCAACACGACGATCATGTTCATCTTCCACGCCGCGGGCGCCGGGCCTCCGGCGGGGGCGACGGTGCGGAACCATTGCTCGAAGCCGCTCTGCACCGTCCGCGTGTGGAATTCCGCGGTCAGCGGCGCCGCTTCGGCGACGAGGGCCCGCCGCTCGGCCGAGTCCATCCAGGTTTGCAGGTTCGCCTCGCCGTCGAAGCGCAGGATCGCGACGTAATCCTCCTGCACCCCCGGCACGGCCGGTTCGAACCGGTAGCCCTGCATGCCGGGCGCCTTCGACTGGGCGGCGGCGATCTTCTGCTCCCACTTGAGGTAGGCGGCCTCCAGGCCGGGCTTCACGCGGGTGCTGATCACCGCGCTGACCGGCGACGTGCGGGCTGCACTGGCATCGTCCTTGACGATATGGACGTCGTCGCGGCCCACGAGCATGGGCGTGGCGCCCTCGATCCGGGCCTGCCGCTCGGGCGAGGCCAGCCACGCCCGCGCCTGCTCCAGGCCGCTGAAGCGCTGCAGGATGACCCAATCCACCTGCAGCGGCGGCCGCGGCGGGATGAGCTGCTGCTCGATGAAGCCCGGAAAGGTCGCCACGACGGCATGGGTGTCGGACTGCCATCGGGCGAAGGCGTCGGCGCTCTCCGGCCGGATGGTCGTCTGCGTCACGATGGTGACGGACGTCGAGGCACCGCTCATGAACCGACGCACTTCCGTTGCACGACGCCCTGCCCTCGCCCGCTCGTGCGAAGCGGGGTGCGGCCCTCGGCGCTAAACCGAGCCACACCGCCGGGCGGATCGAAGCATCGGTTCGGGGACCATCACACCGCGACCGCGGCAGACTTGAAGAAGCCTTCCGCCCACAAAAGACGAGGAGGAACAGCCGAAGATTGGTCTCGCATCGCATAGCCGCCGTTCCGCCGGCGGCGTCGCTCTGCATGCTCCCATCAGCAAGCCGACACCAGTCAAAGTCAAGGCCTTGGCAGAAAATGCCAATGTAAATATTGTAAATATAATACAATACAGGTATAGATCGTTCTTTGAACCAAAACATCGAAAGGATAGTTATATCTCGGGGACGCAGCCAGAATCGCCGGACTTTTCCAGCGCGCCGGCGCCTCGCGTGCCGCAGGTCTGGGACGGAGCGACAACAAAAAGGCGGCGCGCTGGCCAAACGGACGAGGCGGAGGCGGAAATATTTTTTCTTGTTCCTGCGTCTCAGACCGAGCGCCATCCGACTTCGCGAACTCCACGGCGCGACTGCAACGCCTCGGATCTGCTGCAGGAACCGGGACCCCGGCGAATCTGATCGTCTATGCTTCAGATATTTATTGCATTCGTGAATATTTACAATTCAATTGCGGCGGATGCCTTGACGGCGTTGACGCGTCTCGCGGTGCCATGTCTAGTCAGATCGTCGTCGGATCATGACCATCCGGTATTGGCGAACGGACATGCGCTTCACGGGACGCACGGCCTTGGCGGGACGACCTGATCTGCGAGAACCATCGCGGCGGATGCGGGCGCGGCTCGATCCCCCCCCCCGCAACCTGCGCCGTTTCATCGACCCACGAGACCATCTGTCCCGAACCGAAGGCGATGCCGGTCTCCGAGGCAGGATTCTTGATCATACGGCGCCAAGTTCAAATCCGTTGATCGACGATCATACCCCCGGACATCGACAAGAACATCGCCGCAGATCATAGTCGCACTTGGCCTGAAAACATGACGAAGCAGAGGATTCGATGACCGAAAAACACGAACAGTTCATGGCCCGCGCGATCGCGCTGTCGGAGAAGACGTCGCTGGTCGACAGTGCCGGCGGCGTGTTCGGCTGCGTGATCGTCCAAGACGGTGAGATCATCGCGGAGGGCGCCAATCGCGTCGTCGCCGAGAACGATCCGACGTGGCACGGGGAGATCGAGGCCATCCGCAAGGCCTGCAAGTCGCAGGGTACCTTCAAGCTGCGGAACGCGACGCTCTATACCAGCGCCGAGCCTTGCCCGATGTGCATGGCGGCCGCGTATTGGGCCGGGATCAAAAATGTCTACTATGCGGCTCAGGTCGAGGACGCGCTCGAATACGGCGGCTTCGACGACAGCATGATCTACGCCGAGCTCAAGAAGGATGTCGGGGAGCGCTCGATCCCGACCCAACAGATCATGCGCGAAGAAGCCGTCGAGGTGTGGAAGAAATACGCCCAGAAGGCGGACCGCGTCCCCTATTGAGGGTCGGGCCGGGCGACCGCCCGCAACCTTGCACCCGCTCAGGCAGATCGGTCCGGGCGGGTTCCTCGCTCGTGCAGGGCTTGGCCATGAATGCTGAGGATCTGAGGACGCTCTGCAAGGGTCCCGTCATCGACGCGGGCGATGCGCAGTTCCGGAACGCCCTTCATGGGAATCTGTGGAACCGGCTGATCCCGGACCGGGCGCCGCGCATGATCGTGAAGGCGGCCGACGAGGACGACATCATCGCCACCGTAAAGTTCGCCCGCGCGCATGGCCTCAAGGTGGTCGTCCGCGGCGGCGGCCACAACTGGTGCCAGCCGACGCTGCGCAACGGCGGCATCCTGATCGACCTCGAACGCCTCAACAGGATCCTCTCGATCGATGTCGAGCATCGCAGGGCGGTCATCCAGCCCATCCTCAGCAATCGCGAGATCCAGACGGCGCTCAACGCCCACGGGCTCGCCTTTCCGACCGGCCATTGTCCGCAGGTCAAGGCCAGCGGCTACTTCCTCGGTGGCGGCATGGCCTGGAACCCCACGGTCTGGGGATACGGCACCGAGAGCCTGGAGGCGATCGAACTCGTCACGGCCGAAGGCGCGCTGATCCGGGCGAGCGAGTCCGAGAACGCGGATTTCTTCTGGGCCGCACGCGGCGCAGGCTCGGGTTTCTTCGGCATCGTCACGAAATACTTTCTGAAACTTCACCCGCTGCCGAAGGCGATTCATGGCAGTCAGTCCTTCTATCGGCTCGCGGATGCCCCGGCTGTCGGCACCTGGCTGGGGCAGGCCGCACCGGCGATCTCGCCCAGCGTCGAGCTGACCCTGTTCCTCGTCCAGGCCCCGCCCGCGCTGGCGGACAGGGCGGCCGGCAGCAACGGCTGGGTCTGCATGGTCACCGCGACCGCCTTCGAGGACGATCCGGAAGCGGCCCGGCGCGCCTTGCAGCCGCTGGACGATGCGCCGGTCGAGCCGCTGTCGCGTTCACGGGTCGCGCCCCTCGATTTCGAGCAGCTCTTCGATGCCTCCGGCGCGCTTTTCCCGGAGGGCGTGCGATCCAGAGTCGAAGCCACCTACTCCGACCACTGCCCCGGCGCGGTGATGGCGGCCATCCTGCCGGCCTGGCAGCGGGCCCCCTCGGCGATCTCGGTGTTCCTGACGACGATCTTCTGCGGGCCCCATGTTCCGGGGCCGCAACGGGACATGGCGCGCTCGATCACCTCCAAGATCTATGGCGGCCCCTGGACGATGTGGCACGATGCGGATGCCGACGCCGTCAATGCCGAATGGCATCGGGCGGTGACCGCCGTCTTGAAACCGTTCAATGTCGGGTACTACATCGGCGAGACCAACACGGTCGAACAGCCCGAGATCGTCGCCCAGGCCTTCACGCCCGAGAAGTGGCGGAGGCTGTGCGACCTGCGCGACAGGTACGATCCGGACCGCGTCTTCTTCGATTATTTCGACGGCCTCACCGCCGAGCCGAGTCGAGAGGTCGGATAGGATCGGACGTCGCGACGGTCGACCCGACGACGCAGGCCGGCCGCGCGATCGGACGAGGCCCTAGGCGTCGACCTTCGTCAGGAAGTCGAAGTCGCAGCCGTGCGGGGCCTGCGTGACGGTGCGGCGGTAGAGGGCCTTGTAGCCCCGGGCCGGGGCCGGCGGCGGCCGGTGGTCAGCGAGCCTGCGGGCGATCTCGTCGGCCTCGACCAGCAGGTCGACCCGCCTGTCCCGGATCGACAGGCGGATCCGGTCGCCGTCGCGCACCGCCGCCAGCGGTCCGCCCACCGCCGCCTCGGGCGCCACGTGCAGGACGATCGAGCCGAACGCCGTACCGGACATCCGGGCGTCGGAGATCCGCACCATGTCCGTCACCCCCGCCCGGGCGAGCTTCTTCGGGATCGGCAGATACCCGGCCTCCGGCATGCCGGCGGCGTGGGGACCGGCGTTCTGCAGCACGAGGATATCGCCCGGCTCGACGTCGAGGTCGGGATCGTCGATGCGGGCGGAGAGATCCTCCAGGCCGGTGAACACCACCGCCCGGCCCTCGGATTCGAACAGCGCCGGGGTTGCGGCCGCGCGCTTGAAGATCGCTCCGTCCGGGGCGAGGCTGCCCGACAGGGCGACCAACCCGCCCACGGCCGAGACCGGCTCGGCGAAGGGGCGGATCACCGTGCGGTCGACCCAGCCGGCGGGCTCGTCGAGGCGCTCGGCGAGGGTGCGGCCCTCCACATCGACGGTGTCGAGGTGCAGGAGCGGCCGCAGCTCGCGCAACAGCGCCCCCATGCCGCCGGCGGCGTGGAAATCCTCCATGTACCCCTGACCCACGGGCTTCAGATCGACCAGAACCGGTGTCTCGTCCGAGATCTGGTTGAAGCGCTCGGGGGAGACCCGGATGCCGAGCCGCCCGGCGATCGCCGTGAGATGCACGATGGCGTTGGTCGAGCCCGAGACCGCCATCAGCACCCGGATCGCGTTCTCCACCGACTTCTCGGTGATGACCTGGGAGGGCCGGATCTTCGTCTCGATGAGACGCACGGCGGCCCGGCCGGTCTCCTCGGCGGCCACCAGCCGGTCGGAATGCACCGCGGGGATCGCCGCGGTGCCGGGCAGCGACAGGCCCAGCGCCTCGGCGATGCAGGCCATGGTCGAGGCCGTGCCCATCACCGCGCAGGTGCCCTGCGTGACCGAGAGCCGTCCCTCGACTTCGGCGATCTCCTCCGCATCGACGGTGCCGGCCCGGTACTTGGCCCAGAAGCCCCGGCAATCCGTGCAGGCGCCGAGCCTCTGCCCGCGGTGGCGCCCGGTGGACATCGGGCCGGTGACGAGCTGGATCGCCGGCAGGTCGGCGGAAGCCGCCCCCATGAGCTGGGCCGGCACGGTCTTGTCGCAGCCGCCGATCAGCACGACCGCGTCCATGGGCTGGGCCCCGATCATCTCCTCGGTGTCCATGGCCATCAGGTTGCGATACATCATGCTGGTCGGGTTGAGGAAAACCTCGCCGAGCGACACGGTGGGGAAGGGCCGCGGCAGGGCGCCGGCCGCCAGCACGCCGCGGGAGACCGCCTCCACCAGCTCGGGCATGCCCCGGTGGCAGTTGTTGAAGCCCGACGGCGTCATCGCGATGCCGACCACCGGCTTGTTCAGGAGTCCGACCGAGATGCCCATGGAGCGGGCGAAGGACCGGCGCAGGTAGCGCGCGAAGTCGCGATCGCCGTAATTGGTCAAGCCGCGATCGAGGCCGTGCGGTTCGTCGGTCATCGTCGGATCCTGTTTCGAAGGCGCGGATGTCTGCGGTGTCGTCCCGGCCCTCGGGCACCCTGTCGGTCATGCCCTTCGCGACCGGAGACCGTGCCGGCCGTCGGAGCCTTCGCGCAGCCGATCCGGCCGGTCGCGGCCCGGCATCCGGAGGTGCGCGCCGAAGCCTTCGGCAGGTGGACCGGGACCGCTCGTCCGGACCGGACCCGGCGGGAGGCTACCGCATGGCGTTTGCCCTGGGTAGCCGGAAGACCCGCTTCGGGCGCTGCCCGGCGCGGGCCGCCGACCCAACGCCCCGCGCGGCCGGAACCGGTGGCGTGTTCCGCCCGGTAGACACCCCGATCCGCGGCGCCGCGCGCGCGCTCAGGCAGACCGTCACCGTGTCCCAGTCGAACCGCGCGGGACGAGACAGCCGCTGAGGACCACGCGCCGGACCGGCTGATCCGGCCTCTCGATCCGCTCGAACAACAGGCGCATCGCCTGGGTGCCGATCTCGGCGACCGGTTGCTCGATCACGGTGAGGCCCGGTTCGGCGAGTTCGGTCCACGGCTCGTTGTCGAAGCCGGCGAGCGCGAGATCCCGCGGGAGCGCGAGATTCAGGGCACGGGCCGCCCGCACGGCCCCCATCAGGATGAGCCCGTTCGAGACCACGAGCGCCTCCGGCCTGTCGGGCTCCTGGAACCAGCGCGTGGCCTCCGCCATCGCCGCGGCCGCGTTCGGGGGCACGCTGCGGATCTGCGGCGCCAAGCCGTGCCGCCCCATCGCCTCCAGATAGCCGGCACGGCGCTCCTGCGCGGTCGAACTCGTCGAGCCAAACAGGCCGCCGATCCGCCCGTAGCCCTGGGCCGCCAGATGATCGACGAGGGTCGCGCAGGCCGCCACGTTGTCGAGGACGACGCTGTCGTAGGCCCCCGGCGGTCCGGCCCGGTCGATCAGCACCACCGGGAAATCGAACCGGCGCGCGCCGAGCCCCCCGGTCGTGGCCACGGTCGGCGCGAAGATCACGCCGGTGACTCGCTCCTCCTCCATCAGGCGCAGGTACATCGCCTCGCGGGCGGGATCCTCGTCGGTGTTGCAGAGGATGACCCGCATGTCCGCGCCGAAGGCCGCATCCTCCACGGCCCGGCTCACCGCCGTGAAGAACGGGTTGCGGATGTCGGCGACGATCAGGCCGATGGTCCGGGCCGATTGCGAGCGCAGCCGCCGCGCGGAGAGATTGGGCCGGTAGCCCGTGGCGCGCACGGCCGCCTCGACCTGCTCGCGGAGAGCCTCGCTCACGGGGCCGCGGCCGAGGGCCCGCGACACGGTCGCCGTCGAGACGCCCGCCGCACGGGCGACGTCGCGGATTCCCACCTTCATCGCCGCATCATCCGGGAAACGTTTCCAGCGGTGTTACACCGTCAATGCCACCGTATACGCCGCTTCGCAACCGTGAGGCGATCGGGGGCAGCGGGTCGTGTTGACAGGTAAAGTGAAAACGTTTTCACTGCCATCAACGAGCAGGTGGCCGACGAGCCGTCGCTCGCGATGGGAGGAGAGCACGCCATGCTCGCACCGACACCGACATTCGCGCCGCGCATCCTGGTGCGCATTGCGGCCGCACCGGCCAGCAAGGAGGCGGCGATCCGCGAGGCGGCGCAGCTCCTGACGGCGGCGGGCTGCATCGACGGGGCCTATGGCGAGAGCATGCTGCGCCGGGAGGGGGTGGCGAACACCTATCTCGGCCACGGCGTCGTCATCCCGCACGGCATGGTCGACGACCGCCACCTCGTCCGCCACAGCGGCCTCGCCGTCCTGCAGGTGCCCGCGGGCGTCCTCTGGACCGACGGGCAGGCGGCCCATCTCGTGGTGGCCATCGCGGCGCAGTCCGACACCCACATCACGGTCCTGCGCCGGCTGACGCGCCTGATCCAGGACGAGGCGCGGCTGGAACAGCTGCGCACCACCGCGCACGAGCGCGACATCGCCGACGCCCTGTCCGAGGACGCGATCCCGGGCGCGTCGGGCCCGGCCACGGACCTGCGCCAGCGGTTCGACTGGACCGTCGACTATCCCGCCGGCCTGCACGCCCGGCCCGCGGCGCACTGGGTCGCGGTGGCAAAATCCTGCTCGGCGCGCATCCAGGTCCGGCACGCGGCCCAGGTCGCCGATGCCAAGAGCCTGATCGGCCTGCTCCAGCTCGGCCTGCGCTGCGGCGACCCGGTGACGATCTCCGCCGAGGGGGACGACGAGGCCGGCGCCCTGGCGCGGATCTGCGCGGCGGTCACGGGCTTGAGCGCCGGCGAGAAGGCGGCGGCGCAGCGCGCCGCGGAGGCGGCCGCCAAGGCGGCCGGTCCCGTCGCCGGCTGGAACCCCGCGGACGCGCCGCGGATCCTGGCGGGGATCGGCGCCAGCCCCGGCCTCAGCATCGGGCCGATCCACGTCCTCGCCAGCGCCGACGTGACCGTTCCCGACGCGCCCGAGCCCCTGACGAGCGGCGCCGACCGCCTTCACCACGCGCTCGCCGCGACGGCCGATCAGCTCAAGGCCCTCGCCGACGACACCGAGCGGCGCCTCGGCAAGGCCGATGCCGGGATCTTCCGGGCCCAGGCCGAGATGATCGCCGACACGGATCTGATCACCCGCGCCTGCCAGCTCATGGTCGAGGGTCACGGCGTCGCCTATGCCTGGGACCAAGCCGTGGACCGCCTCGCCGGAGAACTCGCCGCCCTCGGCAACCCGGTCCTCGCCGGACGCGCCGCGGATCTGCGCGACGTCGGCCGCCGGGTACTGGCGCAGATCGATCCGACCTTGAAAGGCCGCCACGACCTGCCCGACCGGCCCTGCATCCTGATCGCCCCCGACCTCGCGCCCTCCGACACGGCGGGCCTGGACCCCACCCGCGTGATCGGCCTCGCTACGGCCCAGGGCGGCCCGACCTCGCACACGGCGATCCTGGCTCGGACGCTGGGCATCCCCGCCCTGGTGGCCGGCGGCCCCGGGCTGCTGCCGCTCGCCGGCGGCACGATGGCGATCCTCGACGGGACCACCGGCCGCCTCTACCTCGATCCGAGCCCGGCCGACCGCGCCTCGGCCGAGGCGTGGCGTGACGGGCAGCGCCGGCAGGCCGAGGCCGAGGCGCGCGAGCGGGCGCTGCCGGCCCGCACCCGCGACGGCCACGCGGTCGCGATCGGCGCCAACGTCAACAACGCCGATCAGGTCCCCTTCGCCCTCGACCAGGGCGCCGAGGGCGTCGGCCTGATGCGCACCGAATTCCTGTTCCTGGAGCGCGGCGACACCCCCTCCGAGGACGACCAATACGCCGCCTACGCGGGCATGCTGAAGGCCCTCGACGGCCGCCCGCTGATCGTACGCACCCTCGACATCGGCGGCGACAAGCAGGTCGCACATCTGCAGCTGCCCCGGGAGGAGAATCCGTTCCTCGGCGTGCGCGGCGCCCGGCTGCTGCTGCGTCGGCCGGACCTGCTGGAGCCGCAGCTCCGCGCCCTCTACCGGGCCGCCCGGGACCATGTCGGTTCCGCCGCCCCGACCGGCCCGCACGCGCCGCTCTCGATCATGATGCCGATGATCACCTCGGTCCCCGAAATCCTGCGGCTGCGCGCGATCGCCGAGGGGATCCGCGCCGAGATCGGCGCCCCCTCCGTGCCGCTCGGCATCATGATCGAGGTGCCGGCCGCGGCGATCCAGGCCGACGTGCTCGCCCGCCACTGCGACTTCTTCTCGATCGGCACGAACGACCTGACGCAGTACGCCCTGGCCATCGACCGCCAGAACACGGACCTCGCGCCCGAGGCGGATTCCCTGCATCCGGCGGTGCTGCGGCTGATCCACATGACCTGCGCGGGCGCCGCACGCCACAAGCGCTTCGTGGGCGTCTGCGGCGGGATCGCGGGCGACCCGTTCGGCGCCTGCCTGCTGGCGGGGCTCGGCGTCCACGAATTGTCGATGACGCCGCGCGACCTGCCGGGCGTCAAGGCGCGGCTGCGCGGCGCCGACATGAGCGCGCTCCGGGCACTCGCGAGCCTGGCCTGCGAGCAGGAGGATGCGGCCGCGGTCCGCGCCCTCGATCGCGCCCCCGGTCCCGCGCAGGCCGCGGAGGTCGCCGCGTGAGCCCGATCGTCACCCTCACGCTCAACCCGGCCATCGACCAGACCGTCATCCTCGACGCCCTGGAGCCCGGTACGGTCCACCGGGCGCAGGCGGTCCGGTCGCATGCCGGCGGCAAGGGCGTCAACGTCGCCTGCTGCCTGGCCGATTGGGGCCTGCCGGTGACCGCCACCGGGATCCTGGGCGCCGACAACGCCGCCCCCTTCACCCAGGTGTTCGCCGAGAAGGGCATCGCCGACCGCTTCGTGCGGATCCCCGGCGAGACCCGGACCAACCTGAAGCTCCTTGACCGGCGGACCGGCGACACGACCGACATCAACCTGCCGGGGCTCGCCGTCACGGCTGACGCTCTCGGCGCGGCCCGGGCTGCGCTCCTCGATCATGCGGCCGGCGATGCCTGGGTCGTGCTGGCCGGGAGCCTGCCCGGGGCGCTGCCGCTGGAGACCTACGCGGAGCTCACGGCGCCCCTGAAGGCCCGGGGGGCCCGGGTGGTCGTCGACGCTTCGGGCCCGCCGCTGGCGGCCGCCCTCGCGGCCGGCCCGGAGGCGCTTCCCTTCGCGGTGAAGCCGAACCGCCAGGAGCTGGAGGAATGGGCCGGCCGGGCGCTGCCGACGCCCGCCGACGTGCATTCGGCGGCCCGTCGCCTGCACGGCCTCGGCATACCGGTGGTGGTGGTCTCCCTCGGCGCCGAGGGCGCCCTGTTCCTGACGCGGGCCGGCGCCGTGCAGGCGCAGCCCCCCGCCATCGCCGTGGCCAGCACGGTCGGGGCGGGTGATGCCCTCGTGGCGGGCCTCGTGGCGGCGCTCGAAGCCGGGCTCGACCCCGACGGGACCGCCCGACTGGCCGTCGCCTTCGCGGCCGGGAAGCTGACCCAGGCGGGCGCGAGCCTGCCGCC
Organism: Methylobacterium sp. UNCCL125; assembly: GCF_900116795.1. Classification (NCBI taxonomy): domain Bacteria; kingdom Pseudomonadati; phylum Pseudomonadota; class Alphaproteobacteria; order Hyphomicrobiales; family Methylobacteriaceae; genus Methylobacterium; species Methylobacterium sp. UNCCL125. The sequence goes on from NZ_FPBW01000017.1 coordinate 135,253, forward strand.
CCGCGCCACCGTGCAGGCGCTGATGCAGGCGGTCCGCACGCGGACGCTCGCCTGACGCGCACCGCGCCACCCGGCCGACCCGCGCGACGGAACCACAAAGCAGGGAGGAAACCATGGCACAGTTGCTGGCGGTGGTCGGAGGCGGAGACCTCCCCACCCACGCCGTTCTCGCCCTCGAGGCGCTCCGCAAGGCGGCCGGCCGGCGCAACCAGCCGATCGTCCTGGAACTGCGCGGCGCCCCCGGCGCAAACCCGCTGCCGGAGGCGGCCATCCGCGAGGCCGGCGCGGTGCTGCTCGTGGGCTCGGGCGACCTCGGCGAAGGCCGCTTCGGCGCGCTCCGCCGGGCGCGGGCCGCGATCGCGGATGTGCTGACCGACGTCAACGGCGTCCTCGACCGGGCGCTCTCGGGCGCCGAGGCCGCCCCCGGCGCCAGAGCCGCGGCGGGGACCAAGCGGATCGTCGCGATCACCTCCTGTCCCACCGGGATCGCGCATACCTTCATGGCCGCCGAAGGCCTCCAGGCGGCGGCCGAGGCCCTGGGCCACACGATCCGTGTGGAGACCCAAGGCTCGGTCGGCGCCCGCGACACCCTGACCGCCGCGGAGATCGCCGCCGCCGACATCGTGCTGATCGCCGCCGACACCGGCGTCGACCGGGCGCGGTTCGCCGGAAAGCGGGTCTACGCCACCAACACCAAGGCGGCGATCCGCGACGGCCAGGGGCTGATCGGCACCGCGCTGGCCGAGGCGCAGAGGCAGGCGGCCGGCGGCGCGGTCGATGCCGGGGTCGACGCCGCGGCCGAGGCACGGCCGGAGGCGGCCGAGCGGAGGGCGGGCGCCTACAAGCACCTGATGACCGGCGTCTCCTTCATGCTGCCCTTCGTGGTGGCGGGCGGCCTGCTCATCGCCCTGGCCTTCGCGGTCGGCGGAATCGACGCCATGGCGCCGGACCACGCGGGAACCCTGGGCTACGCCCTCGGGCAGATCGGCGCCAAGGCGGCCTTCGCCCTGATCGTCCCGGCGCTCGCCGGCTACATCGCCTACTCGATCGCCGACCGGCCCGGGATCGCCCCCGGCATGATCGGCGGCATGCTGGCGGCCAATCTCCAGGCCGGCTTCCTCGGCGGCATCGCGGCCGGGTTCATCGCCGGCTACGCCGCCCGCTTCCTCAACACGCATATCCGGCTGCCCAGGAACCTCGAGGGCCTGAAGCCGGTCCTGATCCTGCCGCTCCTCGCCACCACGATCACCGGCCTCCTGATGATCTACGTGGTCGGCGTGCCGGTCGCGGCGGTGCTGTCGGCGCTCACGACCTGGCTCAAGGGCATGCAGGGCGCGAGCGCCCTGGTGCTCGGGCTCGTCCTCGGCGGCATGATGGCGCTCGACATGGGCGGCCCGATCAACAAGGCTGCCTACGCCTCGGCGGCGGCCCTGCTCTCCTCCGGCGTCGACGCGCCCATGGCGGCGGTGATGCTCGGCGGGATGACCCCGCCGCTGGGCCTCGCCTTGGCGACCCGCCTGTTCCCGGCCCGGTTCACGCAAGCCGAGCGCGAGGCCGGCGGCGCCGCCGCCGTGCTGGGGGCGGCCTTCATCACCGAGGGGGCGATCCCCTTCGCGGCGGCCGACCCCCTCCGGGTGATCCCGTCTCTGGTCGCGGGGTCCGCGGTGGCGGGCGCCCTGGCGCTCACCCTCGGCGTGACCCTGAAGGTGCCGCATGGCGGCCTGTTCGTCCTGCCGATCCCGAACGCCGTCACGAACCTGCCGGGCGCCGTCCTGGCGCTCGCCGCCGGCACCCTGGTCACCGCGCTCACGGTGGGCCTCATCAAGAAGCGCCCAGGCTGAGGCCCCGATCCGGAGCCCGGCGCACGACCGGGCCCGGACACCACAGAGCGTCACGGGGGGATCCGTCATGAAGGGTTTGGCGACGCGCGCCGCGCTCGCGCTCGCGTTGGGCTTGGCGCTGCCGCATCCTGGATGGAGCCAGGAGGCGGGGGCCGGCCGCGCCGTGCCGGCCACGGCCGTCGGCCCGGTGCTGCGGCGCCGGGCCAGCCGCCCGCCGCCGCGATCGGAGGGCCCGGGCTCCGACGGGGCCGACAGCGCGGCCGGCGCCGCCGACACGCTCGGGCAGACCGCGACGCCGCCGACCCTGCCGCCCGGCACCCTGGATCTCGGCAACGGCCTCAGTCTCCTGGCCAATTACACCGGGCAAGGGGCGATCAACCCGGTCGGCGGCCTCCGGCAGGGCGCGGCTTATGCCGGCCAGCTCGTCCTCGGCATCGACGGCGACCTGCAGCGCCTCGCCGGGATCGAGGGCGGCGCATTCCACGTGGCGGTGACGAACCGGCACGGACGCAGCCTGTCGAACGATGTCATCGGCAACAACACCAGTGTGCAGGAGATCTACGGCGGCGGCCAGACCACCCGGCTGACGCTGCTCTCCTACCAGCAGAAGCTGTTCGACAATCGTCTCGACGTCGAGGCCGGCCGCTTGGTCGCCAATATCAGCTTCCTGAACTCGCCGTTCTACTGCAACTTCCAGTCTAATTCAGCCTGCGGCAACCCGACCTTCGTGTTCAAGACCTCGAACTTCACCTTCTGGCCGGTCTCCAGCTGGGGAGCGCATGCCAGGGCGTGGCTCACCGACACGACGTTTTTCCATGTCGGCGCCTACGAGGTGAACCCGCGGCATCAGCAGCCGGGCGACAACGGCCTCGACTTCTCGCTCGAGGGCGCGACGGGCGCCATCGTGCCGTTCGAACTCGGCTACACGACCACCTTCGCCAACGACGTGCTGCCCCGCAATTACGGAATCGGCGGCTGGTACGACGCCTCGGATTACGCCGATCCGGTGCGCGACGTGACCGGGCGGCCCGCGGTGCTCACCGGCCTGCCGGCGATGACCCGGTTCGGCCGCTCGGGTGTCTACGCCCGGTTCGACCAGATGGTGTGGCGGCCGGATCCGAAGGCGATCCAGGGCCTGACGCTGTTCGGCGTCGCGATGGCCGGCACCTCGGGCCGGCTCGTGGAGGACCACTTCCTGGAGATCGGCGCCCTGCAGACCGGCACCTTCGCGGGCCGGCCGTTCGATACGGTCGGCTTCGTCATCAACACGCAGGCCTTCAGCCGGCTCGCCCTGTCCAACATCGCCCTGGCGCAGGGCACGCTCGGCCTGTTCCGCAAGATCCCGACGCAGCAGGTGATGATGGAGCTGAACTACGGCATCCAGGTCAATCCGGCGATCCGGCTGACGCCGAACCTGCAATACATCCTCGATCCGGACCAGACCCGGTTCCCATTCTACCGCAAGACCATCCCCGACGCCTTCGTGGTCGGCGCCAAGCTGTCGATCGATCTGTTCACCCTGGCGGGGCTCGCGCGCGGTCCCGGCAGCCGGTGACCGCCGGCCGGGTGTCCCGGTCGGCCCAGCATCGCGCAGGCCGGCGGCGTCTGGGCCCGGCAGGTTCTCCGGCGCGCGCATGTCGATCCCGCGGGCCGCGATGTCGGTGTTCCAGGCCGGATAGGGCTGCATCACGCCCGTCGCCTTGTCCATCGACTTGTCCGTCGCCTTGCCCGTCGTCCCGCCGGTGAGCGCGATGGTCTGCGGGCCGAGGCGCGGCTGCGGGTGGAGGCGCGGCGCCGGGCCGGCATCGCCCCGCGCGAGGCCGCCCGCCGTTCCCGGTCCGTCACCCGGATCTCGGCCGCGTTGTTCTCCGGAGAGGGCGGGAGCCAGGCCTTCCCCGCCGCCGTGCACCACGCCGCGCCGTGCGCGACATGGCCGGAGCCGCAGATACCGACGCACGATTGCGAAAACGCCGATCGACCACCTGTGCCCGGACAAAACCATTCATGAATACTGCATTTTAGTTGCATATTCAAAACATGTCACAGATTTTTTGACAATATTGATCCAGCGCAATGCCGCCGGGAGGGCAAGATTTTGAATTGAGCCCGAATTGGAGAAATGGGATTTGTGCAATGACCAGTCGCCTCGCTCTCGTGTGCGAAGACTCTTGTGACAGTCTCGAATTCTTCCACCCATCGGATGCGGATCTTTCCCCCTCCGTCGAAACCGTTCATGGCGGCGTCGCGAGCGCGACCCGTGCCGCTCTCCGGGAACTCGGCGCCGATCCCGTCCACATCCTGCGCGAGGCCGGTTGCGATCGCTGGGCGTCCGGAGACGATGCCAGCCCGATCTCGAACGCCGCGCTCGGCCGCGTGCTCCAGTTGGGGGCGAACCGCACGCGGTGCGGCCATCTCGGCCTGCTGGTGGGGCAGCGCATTGCCCTCGCCAAGCTCGGGCCCAGCAACATCCTGATCCGGAACGCGGCGACCATCGGCGACGCCCTCCATGTGCTGGAGACCCGGCCCTGGGCCTGGACCTGCGGCTCGGCGGTCCGACTCTTCGTCGAGGCCGACTTGGCGCTGCTTCATTACTTTCCCTACGAGACTGGCGCGACGGCAGTGGGCCTGCAGGCGGAGGGGGCGCTCGCCACCGTCGTCAATATCGTGCGCGCCCTGTGCGGCGCCCGCTGGTCCCCGTCGGAGCTTCTGCTGCCGCGGGCACCGCCGGAGCAGACCGATCCCTATTGGCACTTCTTCCGCGCGCCCGTCAGGTTCGATCAGGAATGGGCGGCCCTCGCCTTTCCGGCGCGCCTTCTGGAGCAACCGGTCCCGGGCGCAGATCGGACGGCACACCGGATCGCCGAAGGCCGCATCCGACAGGTCGGGGCGGCAGCTCCGCTCCCGATGTCGGACCGGTTGCGGCGGCTGCTCCGCGCGGAGTTCATCCAGGATCCGTGGTCCGGCCAAGCCGTCGCGCGCCATCTGGCGGTGCATCGGCGCACCCTCAGCCGCCGCCTGAGGGCCGAAGGCACGAGCTTCCGGTCGGTGGCCACCCAGATCCGGTTCGAGACGGCGCAGCAGCTCCTGGCCGATACCAACATGACGCTGGCGCAGATCTCGGCCTGTCTGGGCTTTTCCGAAGCCGCCGCCTTCACGCACGCGTTCAGACGCTGGTCCGGTACGACGCCGAGCATCTGGAGGCGTGGGAGCCGGCCTCCGGATGCGGCAGCCGATCCGGGGCCGCCCGATCCCGTACCCCTTCCTGAATGGACGGAACGGACCGGCCTTTCAGGCCGCCCTTGGGCGCCAAGGCCGCGATCGCCGGACGACCGCTTTCCCATGGACGGCAGACAGCATTGGTCAATCGAGCACAAGAATCCGGATTGCATGGCATCACCCGGCGAATTCAGGAGATCCCGATGAAAGCGACACGGACCATCTCGCTCGCAGCCCTCACCCTGGCTGCCATGCTGGGCCTGCCTCCCATCGGCTCGGGCGGACTCGGCATTGCGGCCGCGCAGGCCGCCGGCGGCTGTGGGCCCGGATTTCATCGGGGCCCCTACGGCGCCTGCCGACCGAACGTCTCCGGCGCACCGGGCTACTACGGGCCCCGGGGTGGCGGCGTGTACGGATACCGCGGCGGCGCCCGCTACGGATACCGGGGCGGTGCCGTCTATCGGGGTGCGCGGGTGTATCGGGGGGGCCGCGTATACGGGGGCCGCGCCGTTTACGGACGGCGCGTCGGCGGGTTCCGGGGCGGCTTCCGCCGCTGACCGCGCCGGCCAGACTTAACTGCGCCGGCCGGACTTGGCTGCCCCGCAGCCTTGTCCGGCCGACGCAACCGGAGGTCGTGCCCTAATAGGCGCGGTAGACGGCCCGATGGACGCGAGCCGGAGGAACGTCGTAGCGCACGGAGGCCGGAATCCGCACGGCCACCGGGGCATTCGGGTCGAACGTCAAGATCGCGGCCCCGGCTGCGATGAAGCCCGCCAGGGCGCGGATATCGTCCGGCTGCCGCAGATCGCGCGCGATGCGGTCCGTCTCCCATTGAAGCCGCAGATTGCAGGCCCGTGACGGCAATCCGCCGACGGGGGTGCAGGCGTCATGACGCGCACAGGCGGCATCGAGCGCATCGACGGGCGGCAACGGAGCATTGCTGCCGAGGCCACAATAGTTGCCGTGAATGAGCGCCGCAGGCTGCTGCAAGCCGGACGGCTGCGCCAGGGCGGGTGCGCTCAGGCAGGCGGCGAGGAGGAGCGGGGCGACGATTCGAAAGGTCATGGCTTGGGCCGAACCCATTCTGGGGCCACTCTGCCGGGGCGGGCCGCCGGCTCGGGCCGGATGATCGGGGGTTGGGGGTCGGGGTCTGCCGGCCTCGACCCTCTCGCGGCAGGATCAATACGGGCGGCAGACGCCCGCATAGGCATCGTAATAGGCGTAGGGTCCGCAGCGGCCGTAGGTGGCACCGTATCCGGTGGCGGCGGCAGCGCCCACGGCAGCCGCGCCCAGGCCGTAGCCGTAGGGACGGACGCCGTAGCGGCCATATCCGTATCCGTAACGGCCAACCCCGCCATATCGGCCGACCGCCCCATAGCGGCCGACCGCGCCGTAACGGCCGACCGCGCCGTAGCGGCCGACCGCGCCGTAGCGGCCGCGATAGCCCACCCCCCCGCGATAGCCGCCGACCCGGACGCCCTGGACGCCGCCGGCGCGGAAACCACCGCCGCGGAAGCCTCCCCGGCCGCCGTAGAAGCCACGCGCTTCGGCCACCATGCCGCTCATGATCAGGGCGGCACAGGCCACCGACGCAATCTGCAGAGTTCTCATGGATGGTCTCCGTTCAGGAGAACGACCTGCCGAGGGGCGCCGGACGCGAAGCCCTGCGGCCCCTCGGACACGTCTCGGCCGTACCGTACGCCGAGCTGCCGACGCCGCTTGATCCGCGGGGACTCGCGTGCCGGTGAACCGGCGCAGCCGCGTTGCGCCGCTCCGACCGCAGCGTTCCATCCTGAACGTCGCTTCCGTCCGGCGCCCAGGCGGCCCGAAGCCGTTGTCAATCGCGCCGGCGGCCGGTGTCTTCCCCGATCAAGCATGGGATCGCCGCGACTGCATAATGGGCCCTCCGCTTCGGTGCGGTGAGGCGAGGCAGGGAACTGACCTTGCGTGCCCGGTCAGGGCGCGACCGATCGGGCTTCCTAGCGGTCGGCGCGTTCCGCACATCCCGGCGATCGGAAGAACGCTGCCTCCGGTCCGCTCAAGGACGCGCGAAGCGGTCTCGGCATTCGAGAGATGCCTCGGTTGATCACGATGCAGCGTGAGGAGATGACCATGCCGATCAAGTCACCGAAGGAGCTTTTCGTGCGCATGTTGAGCGATGCGCGGCATCACGCGGAGCGCGCGACGAAGATTTACGAGGAGCTGGGCCAAGCCACGCAGGATCCGGCCATCCAAGAGGCGCTCCAGTCACGCGCCTTCATCCAAGAGAAGACGGTCAAGTCGCTCGATCGCTGCTTTCAGCTGATCGGCGAGAAACCGATTGCCTCCAACGGTCGGCTTCAAGAAGTCTTCCTCGAAGACTTCCGGCGCGAGCTGGCCGAGATCCAGGCCCCGGCCGCCAAGGCCCTGTTCATCCTGATCAAGGCCAATCACCTGATGCATCTGCGCATCGCCGAGTATGTCGCCCTCGTCGCCATGGCCGATGTGAGCGGTCACTTCGGGGTCGGCGTCCTGCTGGAGAGCTGCCTGGCGGACAAGATGGCCTTCACCGAGCGGACCCGTCGCCTGATCCGGCGGACGATCGAGAGCAAGCACGCCGTCAAGCTCGCGGCCTGACCCGCGGCCCGTCAGACCCCGGACCGGGCAGCCCGGTCCGGGGCTTCGGGCGCGCATGCGGAACCGGCCCATGGTCCACGCGCCCGGCGCGCGGACCATGGGCGCACGGGAGCCGCGGAGAACGAGCCATGCCCCCTGTCACGTCTCGAGACGCGATGGCAGCTGCCCCTGCCCCTGCCCCTGCCCCTGCCCCGCGGGAGCTGCCGGGTGCCGACGGGCGCGCCAAGTCCCGATCCCTGGGACGTCGGGCCGCCGCCGAAGCGAAGCGCTACCTGGCCTTCGCGATCTACCTGATCGTCGTTTTCGGCACCCTGATCCTGTTCAGCATCAACATCTACGCACGGGTCGATCAGGATATACCGCACTATCCGAGCTATCACTTCTACGCACTCGGGCTGATCAACGCCCTGGTCCTGGCCAAATTCATGCTGATCGCCGAGGCGGCGAAGCTCGGATCCCTCCGCCTCGGCCGGCGCATCACGCGCGGCCCCCTCGTCTACGGGATCCTGTATCGCTCCCTTCTGTTCACCGCCGTCCTGGTGGCGGCCTACGGACTCGAAGAGGTGCTGGTGGGGGCCTGGCACGGGAAGGCGCCGGGCACCGTTCTTCCGGAGATGGCCGGCGGCCCGCGGGGCGTGCTCACTTTCGCCTGGGTGATGTTCGTGGCGCTGCTCCCGTATTTCGCCTACCGGGAGATCGGCCGCGTGCTGGGCGGCGGTCGCCTGCGCGTCCTGCTCCTCCGCACGCCGGCGGCGCGCTAGAGCGCCTTCACGGCTTCGGTCGCTCGATCGCCGGCCGCAGCCGGCCCGAGCCACCGCCCGGGCCCGCCGTCAATGGGCGACCACGAGCGTCGGTGCGGACGGGAGCGCCGTCTCGGGGCCGAGGCTTGCGCGCCGGCGGTCGAGGGCGTCGCGCGCATGGGCCAGGGCCGTCGCGAAGGCCGACAGGCAGTCGGTGCTGACAGCCCCGGTGGTGCAGCCCAGCATCGCCGAGACGATCGCCCGGAATTCGCCCTCCAGGGCGGCGAGCTCCGCACGGTCGGCGCCGGGCGCCGCGTCGGCAATCTCGACCAGGCGCCGGACCGGGCGCCATTCCGCCTCCGATCGGCGCCGGGCCCAGCCCGCCGAGGCGGCGGCGAGGAGCGATCCGGCGAGGCTGATCACCACGCCGCCGAGATAGAGATATTGCTGGGCTTGGTCGAAGAAGCTCTGGTCCCCGTTGCTGAGATAGGACGCGACCCCCGGATGGACGGGCAGGATCGGGCTCTTGTCGTCCGGATCGGGCGCCTCGATCTGCGCGGCGAGCGGCGTCACGGCCGTGAGCTTGGCCTTTGTGGTCAGGATCGACCGGGCGATGGCGGCCGCGACGACGTTGGGCATCAGCTCCGAGGCGGCGAACCGATAGGTGACCGCCAGCGTCGTGACCGACTCGCTGGGCGTGGCGGGACGCGCCCGGAACGCCCCCACGGGCACGTCGATCGCCTCGAAGCCGGGGAACCGCTTGCCGATCGCCTCCGCCTCGTCGAGCGCGAGGATGCCCGGCGTGCCCTTCGTGGCGCGCGCGACGGCGGCAACCCCATCGACGATCTCGCCCGGCGCCATGGGACCGACCGCCAGGATGGCCGCCACCTTCTTCTGCCGGACGGCCTGGGCCAGCGCGTCGATCGGTAGAATGGCCCTGCCGACATCCTTGGCGGGGATGTTGAAGTAGCTCAGCACCATGTCGAGGACACGCGTGTTGGTGTCTTGCAGCGGCCCGGCCACGAGGCCGACGGTCTTGCCCGCCAGGTTGGCGACCGAGCTGACAGGGCTGTGCGGGGGCACGATCAAGGCGACCACGTCCCGGCGCAGGATGACGATGGTCTGTGCGTTGGCGGGTGCCCCCGCGTCGCTGCGCACGATGGCGAGATCGGTCCGGCGCTCCTCCAGAGCCTTGGCGCTCCCCGCGAGGTCGTCGACCCGCACGAGGTCGAGATTGACGCGGGGATGCTGCACCCGGGAGACGGACACGAAGGCCGTGATGAACCGCTCGGCCGTGCTGCCGGGGGGGCCGAGCGTGATGCGCAGGTTGGCGTGCGGCGACCAGACATGCGCAACCGCGAACGCGCCGGCGGCCACGAGCAGGATGGCGACGGCCACGAGCGCCCGGCTCCACCGCCGGGGCGGCTTGGCGCGGTGCCGCGGGCTTTCCGATCCCGTCCGGTCGGGATCGACAGCGACAGGCTTGGCATCCTGCATCGTGACCTCACACCGGGATTTCGGACCGGGGGCGTGTCGCGCGGAGGCGCCGGCCGGAACCGTTCAGCACGCCTCGCAGGCGCCCCTCTCCCCCGGGAGCCTGCGGTCGTTGCGGCGATCCCGCGGGTCCCGATGCCGCCTCTGCGTGCCCGGTTCGACGCCCGGCGGAGGATCGCTCACATCGAGGGGAGGCGTGGTGATCGCCTCGCGTTCGAGGCGGTTGAGCTGCGCCTCGCTGGGGATGGCGATGCCACCCTGCGCGAGGCGGACCTGCGCTTCCCCGCGGGTGACCGCACCCGCGACTCCGCCGGGAAGGGTGAGCATCAGGAGGGCGGCCGCGGCTCGTGAAAACGGTGAAAACGCCATGGCGACCTCCTCGGCAGCCGCTGAACGGACGATACTCCGCTCACATAGCCCGTCTCGGCGGGCGCTCCTTGACCGAACCGGACAGGGACTGCGCTCACCGCGCGACGCGCGCCGTATTCGGCGATGTGTCCTGGGAGGCGACCCACGAAGTCCCGCGCACGCCGAACGCCCGACCTGATGGGGAGATCGAGCTGGCGGCTTGCGCGAAGCGGCCATCTCCCGCCGCCGCGTTCGGGGCGGGCCTCATGGCCGATGCGCGGCCCTCCGGGCGTGGCGAGAGCCGCCTCTCCGGATCTCAGGCCGAGGCGCGGATCGGACGACCGGCGACCGTGGCGAATGTCACCGGAGCCGCCCGGCGCAGGCGCCCGATCTGAGCCGGCGCAAGCCGTTCGACGATGTGCGGCAGAGCATCATCCCGGCCACCACGCACCGCGACACGGCCGGATCCACAGAGCACTTCAGGGGGACGCTACGCACTTCCGGCCAAGTTCCTCGACACTCCGCCAAATCCGCTCCGGACACGCAGCGGAGGGTATAATGGAATGTGCATTGCGTTGGCGCGGAGCCCTGCAACTGCTCGGTTCCACCCTAGAGCGCGATCCGAGCGAGTTGAGTCGTCTGGGGTTTTGGCACGGACGGAGATGTGATTCGATGCACGGCTTTCTGATCAGGAGAGCCGGATGCCCTGTCCGCCGATCTGCGTGAACGCGTCGTGACGGCCATCGAAGCGGGAGCCTCGCGCCGTGATCTAGCCTGACCGTCTGGCGGGAGCCCCTCGGCCAAGCCTCGGGTCAAATCTCAATCCAGGCCGACCGCGAGTTTTTCAACGAAATCGGTCGTGAGCGGGCGGAACGGTGACGTCCGCTTCATCGCGAGGCCGGTGTTTCGGTTGCGACCCGACGCGGTCATGTCGCGACACGCGTTGCTGTCCTGTTAGCAGACACCCCCGCTGCCGTGTTGCGGATCAGTGACACTGAATTGGCTGACTTTGGCGACGGCCTCGCAATTGCGCTACGCAGCTTTCAGCTGGCGGAGGTCGAACTCGGCGTGAACGCCTCCGGGCTTCGCCATCCGTTCCTCGCGATAGGGTCGCCTCGGCGTTCCTGGTCAATCGAATGAGTCACCTCATGGCGCATAGATCCGGCACCGGGCTCTCGCGTGGTAAAATTGAATTTTTCCGCGATACTTACGCCACCTTATTCTTGGAATGCTCGACTTTAAATAGGGCATCGACTTCCTGCGCAGGGCGCGGAGGACTGAACAGAAAGCCCTGCATCTCGTGAGCCCCCTCGGAGAGGACAGCGTTACGCTGAATGTCCGTCTCAATACCCTCCACAAGGGTCGTCATATTGAGGCTCTGGCCGAGACCGATAATAGCCCGAATGATCGCGGCCGCCTCGGGCTTCTCGCCGATCTCGCGCACGAAGGACCGATCAATCTTGATCTTGTCAAAGGGGAACCGACGCAGGTAGCTGATACTGGAATAGCCGGTGCCGAAGTCGTCCATGGCGATGCGGATACCAAAACTGCGCAAGACGTGCAGTGTCTCAAGGTTCGCATCGGTTTCTTCCAGAAGTACGCTCTCGGTGATTTCCAGTTCGAGCCGACTCGGATCGAGGCCGCTTTCTGATAGAATCGAGAACACCATCGTCGCGAAGTTGCGCTGGCGCAGCTGATGGGCCGATACGTTGACCGCGACCCCGACGTGAGCGGGCCATCGCTTGGCATCCTCGCACGCCCGCCGCAACACCCACTCGCCCAACGGTACGATCAAGCCAGTTTCTTCTGCGATCGGAATGAACACCGCAGGGCTCACGAGGCCCCTCTCGGCGTGCCGCCACCGAACCAGGGCTTCAACGCCAGTCACGTCGTTGCTGCTGAGTTTGACGAGCGGCTGGTAGTGCACCTCAAAGCGCTCATTGGTCAGCGCCTCGCGCAGTTCCCGCTCCAAGTTGAGGCGGGCTCGTGCGCTTTCGTCCATCTGGGGTTCGAAGACCCGAAACGTCCCCCGCCCGTCCGATTTTGCTTGGTAGAGCGCCAGATCGGCGTTCTGCAGAAGCTGACTGACGTCACGATCCATCTCGCCGGACAACACAATTCCGGCACTCATACCGATCTCAACCCGCAATCCGTCGAGCTCGTAGGGCGCGCTGACTGACGCGATCAGTCGCCGCGCCAGCGCTTCCGCCGCCTTCAGGTCCTTGACCCGGTGCAGGACGACGAACTCGTCTCCCCCCATCCGCGCGACGGTAGTTCCTTCACGAACTTCTCGCTGAAGCCGCTGAGCGACACACCGTAGAAGTTGGTCGCCCACCGCGTGGCCGAACCCATCGTTGACGAGCTTGAACCGATCAAGGTCGAGACACAGCACGGCGAGGGAACGACCCGGCATAGGCTGCCCCAGCATTCCGTTGCCAAACTCATGCAAGGCCATGCGGTTGGGCAAATCGGTCAGGGCGTCGTGCCGCGCCATGTAGGTGATACGGTCTTCGTTGCGGCGGCGCTCAGTCACATCCTCGAAGGTTGCGACCCACCCGCCGCCGCTCATCGCCCTGTGAGTCGCTGAGACCGTTCGCCCATCCGCGAGCTCCCGCAGGATTGACGTAGCCTGCCCCTCGATAAGCGAGGTCCGAGTGCCTTCACTCAGAGCATCGACCGTGGTGCCAGCTGCGTAACGTCCGAGGCCAACCAAGATCTCGATGATCTGTCGCTGGCTCATTCCGACATGCAACTGGTCAGCCTCAAGTCCGAAGATCTCCAGATATCGCTTGTTCCAGACCAACAAACGTCGGTCCGCATCGAACATGCACAAGCCTTGGTTCATATTCTCCAAGGCTGCATCGAAGCGTCGATTTTGTTCAATCAGTTGCTCGTGCGGCACAGAGGACTGACTAAGCCACGGCACGAAGGCAGCTGTGGCATTGGAATACCAACACCAAATGCCACAAGAGGTTGGTAATTCCCAAGCATCGAGAGCAGACATGGAATGCGGTCAGCGTGTTGAATTTGGCATACGATAAGATAGATATCTTAATTTATTAGCTGCCCACTCGATGGGCATATGCACTTACAATCATCAACTTAGCGAACCAAAGACAGGCGCTTACTACAGCTTGTCCGATTGTATCACGGGCCGGCCTCTGCACGATGCGCATCGGCAAGCGCTGCAGTGTCGGGAGCGGGACCCATCCGGTCGTCTGCTTTTGCCTTGCTCAGTAAAGGAAGCGGAAGAGCTGAAATTCACCCCGAGCCGCCATTCCGGAAGCGACCCAAGCCGGCCGTGCAGGCCGTTGTTAGGTTTTTCCGAAAGCGGTCCTTTGCAGGAACCCATCGACCTTGGCTCGCGGTATGGCGCGAACCGAGACATAGCGGCTGGAATAGGGCCTTGACTTAGAGCGCACTCAAACTCCTAGCCTCAGATGCGTCGTGGCGAGAACGGTGCTCATGAAGATTGGTGAACTGGCGAAGCGTTCGGGCCTGTCCGCTCACACCATCCGCTATTACGAGCGGATCGGACTGCTTCCCTATGCCGACCGGGACCAATCGAGCCAACGTGACTACGACGCATCGATCCTGATTTGGATCGCGTTCCTTGGCCGTCTCAAGACGACCGGAATGCCGATCCGGGAGATGCTGCGCTACGCAGCCTTGCGGGAGAGCGGCGTCGTCACCGAGGCTGAGCGCCGGGACATGCTGGAGAAGCACCGCGAGCGCGTCCGCGCCCACGTGGCTGACCTGCAAGCCTGCCTCCTCGTCCTCGACACCAAGATCACCGGCTACGCCGGTCCGGACGAGAGGACACAGGCCTATGACGAAATTCCCCCACAGCGGCAGCGAAAGCCGGCTCGAACGCGGACGACGGGCACTCGCTGAGATCGACGGCGAGGCCGGAGAGAAGGTCGTCGCATCGCTCGCCGACATTGCCCCCGACTTCGCGACCTACCTGTTCGAGTTCCCCTTCGGCGACATCTACAGCCGCCCCGGCCTCGACCTGCGCGCCCGCGAGATCGCCACCATCGCGGCTCTGACAGCGATGGGCAATGCGGCCCCGCAGCTCAAGGTCCACATCGAGGCGGGCCTTAATGTTGGTCTCTCGCGCGAAGAAATTACCGAGATCATTATGCAGATGGCCGTCTACGCAGGCTTTCCTGCGGCACTCAATGGCCTGTTCGCTGCCAAGGAGGTATTCGCGAAATGATGCGCCAACCGATGTGATTGCGGCGGGTCGAACGCAAACGTCATAACGAGGTCCGCTTCGAAGCGTTTGTCGCCCGAAAGCGGACCAGCGGAAAATCACCGAGAGCCGCCATTCCTATAACGACCCAGATCGGACGTCATGGACATGTCCCGGGCTTCTTGAAATCCGTCAGTCGCCGGCCGCCACACAAAGTCGGCTCAGGGGGATTGCGGGCCTAGACGCATGCCGAGCTTGCTCGTGTCGTTCTTCGAGAGCGAGCAACCGTGATCTACACTGTGATACCGCGTCCGGCCCCTCAGTCGAACCGACCCTGTCGGCAGAAACAGATCTCACGGTTGCGCGATACCCGTAGCCGTTTAGGCAGGTGGTAACCCTTGCTGGATGGTATGCCATCGGACGCCTCGTAGCGTTCCACTATCTGCCGGATCATCGATGCGTATCTCGATCAAAGCCGCGCTTGCCGGCCTTTTTGCTTTACTGGCAGTCATTATAGCCGGCGAGAGTGCTCTCACGCTGCTCAAGCTCAGCGCGATCCGTCACAGCGCGACCGAAGTCGCAGGCAACTGGCTGCCCTCCGTTCAAACGCTCGGCGAGCTGAACTCAGCCGTCGATAAGGCTCGCGTGCGCCAGTACCGACTCGTAGCCGCGACGCGTGACACACAGCAACTGGCCGAGCATCGTAAGCAGTACTTGTCGGCAATCGAAGCCGCTGAACAGGTCAGCAAACGCTATGAAGCGCTTATCTCCTCGCCCCAGGAGCGCGCTCTCCACGATCGGTTCGTGCAAGAGTGGACCGAGTTCGGAGCCATCGGCAAGCATGCGGTCGAGCTGATGGATGCAGGCCGCCAGCCGGAGGCGCTAACCGAGATTACGCAGCCTGAGATCGTGAGGCTCTACTCAGGCCTGTCTCAGATCATCACACAAGCTGTGGCCCTAAATCGAAAGGGTGCTCAAGACGAGGCGGACACGACCGTGTCCAACGTCGACGAAACAGCACGCGTGACCTACGTCGCGATGGTCGTCGCCCTTGTCCTTGCGCTTGCAGCGACGCTGTTCAGCCTCCTCCGCGTCGCGCACCCGATCATCCGCATGACGGCCACGATGGGCACGCTCGCGGCCGGCGATACCTCTGTCACGGTTCCCGGGGCCGACCGACGCGACGAGCTTGGCGCGATGGCCGCCGCCGTACAGGTGTTCAAGGACAACCTGATCCGCACCCGGCAGCTTGAAGCAGAGACTGCCCAGGCCCGTTTGGCTGCCGAGGAACAACGCAAGGCCGGCATGCGGCAGATGGCCGACAGCTTTGAGGCCGCCGTCGGCGGCATCATCAGCCTGGTGTCGTCCTCAGCGACCGAGCTGCAGGCGACCGCGCAGACCATGACCGCCACGGCGACGGAAACGGCGAGCCAGTCGACCACGGTGGCTGCGGCCGCCGAGGAAGCCGCCTCGAACGTCAACACCGTCGCTGCGGCCGCTGAGGAACTCGGTTCGTCCGTTCAGGAGATCGGTCGGCAGGTGGCCGGCTCGGCGGGTCTCGCGCGGACCGCTGTTACCGAGGCCGGTCAGACCGGCGGACTTGTTCAGGAGCTGAGCGCCGCGGTGTCGCGCATCGGCGATGTGGTCACAATGATCTCCTCGATCGCTGGGCAGACGAACCTTCTGGCTCTGAACGCGACGATCGAGGCGGCGCGCGCCGGCGCGGCAGGGCGCGGCTTTGCGGTCGTAGCGTCTGAGGTGAAGGCGCTCGCTGAGCAGACCGCCAAGGCGACGGGTGAGATATCGGGTCAGATCGCTCAGATCCAGGCCTCGACCGGTCAAGCAGTCACGTCGATCACCGGGATCACCGAACGGATCCGCGAGATCAGCGGCGTTGCGACCTCGATCGCCGCAGCCGTCGAGGAACAGGGTGCGGCGACTCAGGAGATCGTCAGGAATGTCTCTCAGGCGGCGCAGGGCACCGGTGAGGTGACAAGCAACATCGCGGGTGTTGCCGGTGCGGCCGAGGAGACGGGCGCGGCGGCGAGCCAGGTCCTCGGCGCGGCCTCGGAGTTGTCGCGCCAGTCAGAGCACCTCAGCGCTGAGGTTGCGCGCTTCCTAGCCACCGTGAGGGCGGCATAGAGCCTAACGAGGCCGTGCTTTTCAGGAGCACGGCCTCAACCATGCTGTCCGCTTCGCCACATCCCCTTACGAAAGCGGATCGGCTTAAAGCCGCCCGCTCAGCTCGAAGGTCTCGGCTGCAGGAGCTAGGGCGATCAGCGCCGTGGCGGTGATCGGACCGATACCTGGGATGGTCATCAGCCTGCGCGCCATCTCGTCCTCGCGAGCACGCTCGGCGATCTCGCGGTCGAGACTCGCAGGCCTGGATCTCCTCGCCCGAGACGTAGCCCCGGTCCGCGCCCATTACGAAGCGTCCATCCCGCCCTACCACCCTGGCGGACACTCTTAACAACCCAGGCGTTTCCCCACAGCCATTGTCGAGACCAGCCGTAAATGTCGGTCTGTGAAAGGCGTACGCAAATCGCCCGGACGTTCAGGGCGGCAACAACGTAATGAGAAAAAGGCCACTCCCGAAGGAGCGGCCCAAGTCAGGGAGGAAACGCCCACAAATGGGCTGCACGGTGTTGAGACGTGCGCCGCAGCAACTTTTATGCACTGCGGCGGTTCCGGAATGAACCATGCGGGTGACGGTCGACTGAGCGACGGCGCGCGTCCATGATCCGTTCTGGTCGACCGAACAGGTATCCCTGCAGCTCGTCGCATCCCTCAGCGACAAGGAAATCGCGCTCCTCGACGGTTTCAACCCCCTCGGCGAGCACCGTGATGCCCAACGCGTGACCCAGGGCGATGGCGGCGCGCATGACGGCGACGCCCTGGCTGCCATTCGACAGGTTCCGAACGAAGGTCTGGTCGATCTTGATCTTGTCGAACGGGAAGCAACGCATGTAGTTCAACGAAGAGTAGCCCGTACCGAAATCGTCCATGATGATGGACACGCCCATCCGATGCAAAGCCTTCAGGATCTCCAGGTTCGTCAGGTCGTCCCGAAGGAGCACGCTTTCGGTGATCTCGAGCTCCAGCAGCTTCGCCGGCAGATCCGAACGTGCGAGTGCGCGTTCCACCACGGCGACGAGTTCCTTCTCTCGGAACTGCACGGCCGAGAGATTCACGGCCACGCGCAGGCCGGGCAGCCAACCGGCGGCGTCCTCGCAGGCGCGCTGTAGGACCCACGAGCCGATCTCGCGGATGAGGCCGGTCTCCTCGCAGATCGGAATGAACTCGGCGGGCGGGACGAGGCCGCGCGTGGGATGGCGCCAGCGCAGCAGCGCCTCGTACCCGGTCACCGCGCGGCTCGCCGCTCCGACGATGGGTTGGTAGTGCAGCTCGAACTGCCCCTTCTCCAGAGCACAGCCGAGATCCTCCTCCAGCCGCCGCCGTTCACGGTTCTCGCATTCCATCTGCGGTTGGTAGAGGCACCATGTGCGCCTGCCGGAGGCCTTGGCCCGGTAAAGGGCGATGTCGGCGTTGCGCAGTAGCGTTTCGGGCGAGCCGTCCGCCACGTCCGCCCGCGCCACTCCGATGCTCGTCCCGATCGAGAGGTGGACGCCCTCGATAACGAACGGGGTTCCGAGAGCGGAGACGATGCGTTCGGCCAGTCGAACGGCATCCGCCTCTTCGTCCTGCCCGAATCGCACGACGGCGAACTCGTCCCCGCCGAGGCGCGCCAGGACGTCGGGGGCGGCGATCAGAGCCGAGAGCCGCGCCGCGACCGCCCGAAGCAGCGCATCGCCGAGGGGATGGCCGTGGACGTCGTTGACCTGTTTAAAGCCGTCCAGGTCGAGCAGGAGCAATGCCCCCCCGCCGCCATCCATCGGCGTGCGCCCGCGTTCGGCCAGCAGCCGACCGGTGGCTTCCTGCAACAGGACGCGGTTCGGCAACCCGGTCAGCGCGTCGTGATGCGCCATATGGGCGATCATGGCCTGGGCGCGGTGCCGTTCCGTGATGTCCTCGAAGGTGCAGACGATGCCGCCACTCGGCACGGCTGCGGTCGTCACGCCGACGATGCGGCCGTCGGTCAGATCGCAGACCAGTGCCGCCGGGCGGCTCTCCCTCACACTGGCGGCGAGGATATCCGACAGTCGATCTCCCTCGGCCTTCGACATGGAGGCGATGATCTGACGGAGCAGGACATCGAGAGGGCTACCCGCTTCGCGTAGGAGCGGCGGGATGTCGAACAGCTCGGTCATGCGGGCGTTCAGGACGACGAGCCTGCTCTCGTGGTCGAGCAGCAGCACCCCCTGGCTCATGCTATCCAATGCGGTCCCGAACCGGGCGTATTCGTCCCGCAGGCGGCGGTCCGCCGATGCCCTTTCCTCGGCGGCAGCCTGCGCCGCGCTGGACGAGGCGAGGCGCTCTTGGGCGCGAAGCTGCGCCTTGGCGATCCTGACGATGAAAAACACGCCGCCGACGAGCAGCGCCACCGTCGCGGTCAAGGGCAGGGTCTGCGCCCGCCATGGGGTCAGCGTCGCCGAGATGGTGCGGCTCGTGCCCATGATGATCGGATAATGCTCCATGAGCTGGGCCGCGACGATCCGATCCTGCCCGTCGATCGGTGTCGTCATGCGTTCCACGCCGGAGGTGGGACGTTCCGCCCCTTGGACCCGCATCCATTTGAGCGGCGGGACCTTGCGTCCGATCGCGCCGGGCGGACGCGGATGGCGTGCCAGCATGGTCAGATCCGTGTGGACGAACGAGATGACGTCGGCCTCGTCGGGGGAGACCCTGGCATAGAGCCGCTCGAAGTAGCGGAGGTCTACGGCTCCGATCATGTAGCCGACGGATCGGCCATCGATGTCCGCGATGCGGTGGGCGACGATCAGATCCAGGCCTGAACCGTCCGGCCGGGCCGTGCCGGCGACGATGATCTTCCGTTCGGAGGGATCACGGCCGAGATCTTCGAGGAAAGAAGGACGGGACGATTCTTTATCTGCAGGCCGGTCGATCGAGGAGTTGATCGTCCTGCCCTGGAGGTCGATGATTGATATCTCCTTGACCTGGGGTAGGGCCGAGACGCTGGCACGAAGCTTGTCGTGCATGGCCGTGCTCGAGCCAAGCGACGCGAACGAGCGGTCGGCCGACGATCGAGCGCTAGCAAGCTCCCTCGCCACGTCCAGCTGAATGACCTCCATCGCCTGCATCGACCTGTCGGCCTGCTCGGAAAGCAGGGTCGTGAGGCTGACAAGGCTTCGCTCGGTGCTGCGGATCTCCAGGTCGTAGAGCTTTTGCGCCACGAGGATCCCGGCCCCGGTGAGGACCACGGCAAGGACGATGCCTGCAGTCGTAAGCGACGTTGCGGACAAGGTTGGATGTCGTGCCAATCGGATCGCCCGGCGCGCTCTGGAGGATCCTCGCAACGTCCAAGTCGAAGGCATGTCCGCTTAGCGTCCGTCTGGGCAGTTGTTTGACACAAGCTCGACGAAGCGCCTTGCCATCCGTGCGGCTTCACCGTGGCATCCCGAAGTTGAGGCGGTGTGAACAGCGTCGACCCTCGACCAGACTGAGACTTCCGAGCCCGTAGAGCGCCGCGAACAGGCAAGCGACCGCCGGCGCGCTGCTGTCGCGACCGCTCGTGACGCGAGCGCAGCCCCAACAATGCCGGTGGTGAGCTTCCGGCGTCGCACGCCCGGAGCATCGATGCCGTCGTCCGGTTTTCCGGATGCGGCGGAGGCGGGCTGGAGGGCAAGGTCGAGGCTCTATGCCGCGGGCAGAACATTGCCCGCAACGACCATCGAGGCGTGTCGACCAGCGTCCGCTTTTTCATCGGTGCGTCTGGAAGCAGATGGGGTGGATGGCGCACACTCCGACTGACGGCATCTGGGTGCCACGATGTGGTCGCTGTCGACGCAGCAGCCACGCGGCTGCAGGAGCCATCCCCCTGGAGATTACCACCGTCGTGGTGACCGGGCCGGCCGATCAGATCGGCGCCGTGCAGATTCCGCTCACCCGGCTCGAGAAGGCGCTGCTGGCCTGGCATCGGGACAGTGACCTGTCGCGGCGCCTGGCGACGATCCCCGGTCTCGGCATCGTCTCGGCGACGGCGCTGGTCGCTTCGGTGAGTAGGCCCGAGCGCTTCCGCAATGGTCGACGGTTCGCCCCCTCGCTGGGCCGGACACCGCTGCAGAACTCCAGCGGCGGCAAGGAGCGCCTGGCCCGGGTCTCGCGCATGGGCGACCGCGACCTGCGCCGCCTGCTCGTGATCGGCCTGACCCCTCTGGTCCGGCGCGCGAAGGCGATGCCGACCTCGGTCGACCCGCGGCTGCCGGCGCTGCTCCAGCGCAAGCCGGTCCGCGTTGTGACTGTTGCGGCGGCCAATCGCACCGCACGGGTCGCCTGGGCGATCATGACCCGCGGCGGTAGCGACCGCACACCGGCGGCCATTGCCGCCTGACGGCACGGCGAGGAGACTTTTCCAGGTTGCGCGGACGATGAGACTTGATGGCGAACCGGTCAGACCGGGAGGCGGGACACCCCGGAATACGTCGTCGGCGTCATGGCCCGCAAAGCAGAGTGGGACCCAGCGCGCGGATACCATCAGGGCCAGCGGTCAACATCAATGCCTGCATCGACAGGCCGGACACAAGACGGCACCCGACCAACGCGTCCGAAGCCCAACTCGTCACTTGCAATGCGGGCGCCTTCCACACAGGACGCTCCACCTTCGATTGTCGAAGAGCGTGTCAGCCCGCGAGTTTGCCTGCGATCCCATAAGGTCCGATTCCGCCATGATTTGGATGCTGTCCTGTCCTGCGATCGTCTGCTCGGCCAGGGTTGCCAGCATTCGTGGCGACGCCCGCCACTTCCGCGGCTCAAGCGAACGAGCTACGCTTCGATCGGCTCAGGGCGCGGCATGTTCGATTGGAATGACCTAACCTTCTTCCTGGAACTCGCCCTCACGGTCGGGGGAAGCGGGTTTTCGGCTTCATCTGCGCCGTGGCGTTCGCGACGATGCTTGCGGTCGTCGCAGGACTGACGCTGTCCGGGGTGGCGACGGTCTGCCACGACCTCTGGGTCAACGTCGTTCGCCAGGGGCATTCCTCCGAGTCCGAGCAGCTCACGGTCGCGCGGATCGCGACGGTCGCCATCGCCGCCCTGGCGGTGTTCCTGGGCATCGTCTTCGAGGGTCAGAACGTCGCGTTCATGGCCGGGCTCGCCTTCGCCGTCGCGGCCTCCGCGAACTTTCCCGCGCTGCTTCTGTCCATCACCTGGAAGCGGTTCATGACCCCGGCGGCGGTCGCCAGCATCGGCGTCGGGACGTTCTCCGCCCTCCTGATGATAGGGCTGTCACCCACCGTTCAGGTGGACGTGCTCGGGAAGAACCTCGCCGACGTCTCGCGAGCCTGGTGGTTCGTCCCGATGAAGAACCCGGCCATCTTCAGCATGCCGCTGTCCTTCATCGTGGCGGTCGCCGTCTCGCTCCTCACTCGAGAGGACGGCGCCGCGAGCACCTTCCGCGAGATGCGCCACAGGATCATGTTCGGGAAGGCGCGGGAAGCCTATCCGGAACGCTGACTTCTGGTCTCCGACGCAATGGGATGGGGTGTCGATTGACGCCCTGTTCCCGCGTTCAAGCTCCGGCGGACGGTCTGTCGGTATCAAGAGGCCTGAGAGGGACGGAGAGCGTTCTCGTCGCTGAAGGCCAGCGTGCGTGCGAGACCCTCCGACGGGACACCATGCTTGGTAGGACCGCACCGTGGCCCGGTTCACTGCCGCGGCGTCGTGATCGTTGTGTGGATTGTCTGCCGTCACGACGCCCCGCTTGCGCCTCGTCCCGTCGCTTGCACCGACCGTACGCGTCCGATTTTTGACCGATCTGTGAGATTGATTGGCATCGACCTTGCGAATGTCCTTTGCGCCCGCTTCCGGTCACCGGACCCGAAGAGCGACGTCGAGAGGAGTTCGGGGGATGAGTGCGATGGACCGTCGAAAGGTGCTGAAACTAGCGATGGCGTCCGCAGCCGGCACCGTCGCGATGCCGTTCGTCGCGCGGAAGGGCCTCGCCGCCGAACCGATCAAGCTCGGCAGCCTGCTCGACGGATCGGGCGCGCTGGGCCTCGAAGGCAAGCGGATGATCGAGACCACCGAGTACGCGGTCGAGCAACTCAACAAGGCCGGCGGGCTGCTGGGGCGGCCGATCCAGCTCATCGCCTACGACACGCAATCGTCGATGCAGCTCTACACCCAGTATGCCCAGCAGCTCGCGCTCAAGGACAAGGTCGACGTCATCCAGGGCGGCATCACCTCGGCTTCACGCGAGGCGATCCGGCCCATCTTCGACCGCGCGAGGACTCTCTACTTCTACAACACCCAGTACGAGGGCGGCGTCTGCGACCGCAACGTGTTCTGCACCGGGTCGACCCCCGCGCAGACCGTCAACCACATCGTCGATTATGCCCTCAAGACCTGGGGCAAGAAGGCCTACATCATCGCGGCGGACTACAATTACGGACACATCACCGCGAGCTGGATGACGAAGTTTATGAAGGACGGCGGCGGCTCGGTGCTGGGCACCGACTTCTTCCCCCTCGACGTCACCAACTTCTCGTCCGCGATCAGCCGCATCCAGCAGGCGCAGCCCGATCTCGTCCTCTCGGCACTGGTCGGCGCCAACCATTCGGGCTTCTATCGCCAATGGGACGCGGCGGGCATGAAGTCCAAGATCCCGGTCGGGTCGAGCGTGTTCGGGCTCGGCGACGAACTGACGACGATGGATCCCTCCACGACGAACGGGATCATCACCTGCTACGGCTGGTACAACGACCTCGACACACCCGCGAGCAAGGCCTTCGTCGCCGGCATGCAGGCGAAGTTCGGCGCCGACGTCACGGATCTCAGCGAGCTCGACACCGCCACCTACGAAGGCATCCTGTTCTGGGCCGAAGCGGTGAAGAAGGCCGGCTCGATCGAGCGCGACAAGGTCATCGCCGCCCTGGAGAGCGGCCTGTCGATCGAGTCCCCGACCGGAAAGGTCACGATGGACGGCGCCACCCACCACACCATCCGCAACACCTATCTGGCCCGCCCGAAGGACCGGAAGTGGGAGATCCTCGCCACCTTCCCGAACTCGTTCCCGGCCGATACCGGCGGCGCCTGCGATCTGATCAAGAATCCGCGCACCAACAAGCAGTTCACGCCGGACCTGAAGGGCTGAGGGCGATGGATCTCGCCGGACTGCTCGCCTTCAACGTCATCACCGGCATCGCCACCCTGGTCCTGATCACCCTCGGCCTCGGGGTGATCTACGGGATGATGCGCATCATCAATCTCGCCCACGGCGAATTCATGATGCTCGGCGCCTACACGGCGGTCATGGCGAGCGGCGCTGGGGTCAACATCTGGATCGCGATGCTCGTCTTGCCGCCCCTCGTGGTCGGCGTGATCGGGCTGATCCTGGAGCGCACCGTCATCCGCTTCCTCTACGGGCGGATGATGGACACGATGCTCGCCACCTGGGGTATCAGCCTGGGCTTGATCGGGCTGATCACCACGCTCTACGGCAACGTGGTGCGCGGGGTCTCGACGCCGGTCGGCAGCTTCGACATCGGGCGCTACGGGGCGAGCCTCTACAGCCTCGTCATCGTGGCGACGGCACTGGCCGCGCTGGGAGCGATGTTCCTGGTGCTGCGCTTCACCAAGTTCGGCCTGATCCTGCGCGCGACCATGCAGAACCCGCGCATGGCCGCGGCGCTAGGGGTGCAGCCGAACCGCATCTACATGGCGACCTTCGCCCTCGGCGCCGCCCTGGCGGGCCTTGCCGGCGGGGTCCTTGCCCCGATCTCGGGCGTCTCCCCGGCCATGGGCGCGGCCTACATCGCCCGCGCCTTCATCACGGTTCTCGGCGGCGGCCCCGCCATCGTCACCGGCACCGGCCTCGCTTCCAGCCTGTTCGGCGTCATCAACGAACTCGTCTCGTTCAAGACGACGCCGGTCATCGGCGACGTCGCCCTCCTCGTCGCGGCGATCCTGCTGATCCGCGTCCTCCCGCAAGGCATCACCGGCCGCTACCTGAGGCGCAGCCTATGACCTCCGCAGCCCCCGCCCGCCGGCTCTCCGCCGCGGGATTCCTGGCGACCCTGGCCCTCGGCCTCGCCATCCTGTTCGGGGCGCCGCACGCCCTCGATACGTTCGGCCTCGTTCAATGCACCGGCTTCGCGGCGCTCGCGATGTTCGGCCTCTCGCAGGGCTTCGTCTGGGGCTTCGCGGGGGTGATGTGCTTCGGGCAGGCCGCCTTCCTGGGGCTCGGCGGCTACGCCTACGCGGTCGCGGTCCTCAACATGGGCGACAGCAGCGTGCCGGTGCTGCTGTCGATCCTGGTGCCGATGCTGTTTGCCGGCCTGCTCGGCTACTTCATGTTCTACGGCCGGATCAGCGACGCCTATATCGGCGTCATCACGCTCACCGTGTCGGTGATCCTGTTCCAGCTGGTCAACGCCACCTCGGGCAGCCAGTACCGGATCGGCGTGGCGGAACTCGGCGGCTTCAACGGCATCCCGGCGATCCCCGCTCTCAATGCGCCCGGCCATCCCGACGAGCCCCTGGACATCGAGGGGATCTGGTACGCCGCGATGGGCGCGCTGATCCTCGTCTACGCCCTGCTGCGGGGGATCCTGGCGAGCCGCCTCGGCCGCGTGGTGGTGGCGATCCGCGAGAACGAGACGCGGGCGCAGCTGATCGGCTACGACCCGCGCCTCTACAAGCTCATCGCCTTCATGATCGCCGCGGGGGTCGCGGGCCTCGCCGGCTGCCTCTACGCCAACTGGGGCGGCTTCATCAGCCCGACGGTCTTCGCCCTGCCGATGTCGGCGCAGGTGATCATCTACGTGCTGGTCGGCGGTCTCGGCACCCTGATCGGGCCGATGCTCGGCGCGGTGCTGATCCAGGCGCTGATCATCGCCGCCGGCAGCCAGAGCGCGGTGGATTCCAACCTCGGCCTCGGTCTCGTCCTGGTCGGCTTCGTTCTGCTGGTGCCCCAGGGCCTCGTCCCGGTCGCCCGCAGCCTCGGCCTGCGCCTGCTGGAGCGGCGGCCGCGCACGGTCGCCAAGGCGCAGGACGGGTTCGCCACGGGGAGCGCACGATGAACGCCCCGAGCCCGCTCACGGGCCATCACGGCGCGCCGCTGCGCCCCCTCGTCGAGGCTCGCGGCGTGACCATGCGGTTCGGCGGCGTGACCGCGGTCGCCGATGTCGATTTCACCCTCGGGGAGGTCGAGCTGCGCTGCCTGATCGGCCCCAACGGCGCCGGCAAGAGCACCTTCTTCAAGATCCTGACCGGTCAGCTCAAACCCACCGAGGGCCGGATCCGCCTGCGCGACACCGACATCACCGGGGCCGAGCCCCACGCCATCGCGCGGCTCGGCGTCGGCATCAAGACGCAGGTGCCCAACGTGTTCAACGGCCTCTCGGTCCACGAGAACGTCTTCGTGGCGGCCGGGCGGCGCAAGTCCATCGCCCGCACCCGCCGCATCGTCGACGAGACGCTGACGCGCCTCAACCTCACGGGCATCGCCGGGCGGACCGTCGGCCAGCTCGCCCACGGCCAGCGGCAATGGGTCGAGATGGCCACCGTGCTGGCCCAGGAGCCCGAGTTGATCCTCTTGGACGAGCCCGCCGCGGGCATGACCCACGAGGAGGTCCACCGCACGGCGGAGCTGATCCGCGAGATCAACCGCACCCACGCCCTCATCGTGGTGGAGCACGACATGCCGTTCATCCGGATGATCGCCAAGACCGTGACGGTGTTCAACCAGGGCCGGATCCTC
The DNA here is from genome assembly GCF_900116795.1 of Methylobacterium sp. UNCCL125. Classification (NCBI taxonomy): domain Bacteria; kingdom Pseudomonadati; phylum Pseudomonadota; class Alphaproteobacteria; order Hyphomicrobiales; family Methylobacteriaceae; genus Methylobacterium; species Methylobacterium sp. UNCCL125. Next base: position 161,539 of record NZ_FPBW01000017.1, read on the forward strand.
ATGGAGGATACGGTGGACGCTGTGCTGGCCGATGCCCGCGTCCGCGACGTCTATCTCGGCAAGCAGGCCGCCTGACATGACCGCCTCAGCCAGCCCGCCGCTCCTCTCCGTCGAGGGCCTGCATTCCGGCTACGGCCGCATCCCGATCCTCGGCGGCGTCACCCTCGCGGTACGCCCGGGGGAGTTCGTCGGCATCCTCGGCCACAACGGCATGGGCAAGACCACGCTGCTGCGCACCCTGATGGGCTACCTGCCGGCCACCGCCGGGGAGGTCCGGTTCGAGGGGGCCGACATCACCCGGCGCAGCCCGACAGCCAGGGCCCGGATGGGCCTCGGCTACGTCCCCCAGGGCCGGGAGATCTTTCCGGCGCTCAGCGTGCGCGAGAATCTGCGCATGGGCTGCCTCCTGTCGAAGCGCGGCGAGGACGAGACCATCGCCGACATCCTCGCCACCTTCCCCCGGCTGAAGGCCTATCTCGACCGGCCCGGGGGCGCCCTGTCGGGCGGCGAGCAGCAATTGCTGGCACTCGCCCGCTGCCTCTGCGGCGGGCCGACCATCCTGCTGCTGGACGAGCCGACGGAGGGCATCCAGCCCTCGATCATCGAGGAGATCATCGAGATCCTCCTGCGGATCGGGCGCGAGCGCGGGATCGCGCTGCTCCTCGTCGAGCAGAACCTGACCTGCATCACCGGCCTCTCGGAGCGCATCCTGATCCTTCAGAAGGGCGCGATCACCCGCGAGGTCCCGCCCGAGGTCGCACGCGACCGATCGCTGATCGACGAATTCGTCGGCATGGCCTGAGCCGCCGACGCCCCGCCTGCCCGTCCCAAGCCCGGAGTTTCCGATGGATGCTGCCCCGACCGACGCGCCCGATCTTGCCGGGATGCTGTCCGAGATGACCGTCGCCGACGCCCAGGCCGCCTTCGCGCGCGGCGTGACGGCCGAGGCCCTGACCCGAGCCTTCCTGGCCCGGATCGAGACCTACAACCCGCGCTACAACGCGGTGATCTTCCTCAACCCGCACGCCGTCGAGGAGGCGCGGGCGATCGACCGCCGCCGGGCCGCCGGCGAGGCCCTCGGGCCGCTGGCCGGGGTGCCGGTCGTGATCAAGGATACGATGGACGTCGCCGGCCTGCCAACCACGGCCGGCTGGCACTTCCTCTGCGCCAAGGCCGGGGGCGTCGACCTGATGCCCGCCACCGACGCGCCCGTGGTGGCGCGCATGCGCGCGGCCGGCTGCGTCATCCTCGGCAAGACCAACGTGCCCGTCCTCAGCGCCACGGGCAGCCACGCCAACGACAGCTGGGCCGGCCCGACGCTCAACGCCATGGCGCCCGACCTCCTGCCCGGCGGATCGAGCGCCGGCACCGCGACCGCCGTCGCCGCCAGCCTCGCGGTTCTGGGGCTCGCCGAGGAGACCGGCGGCTCGATCCAGAACCCGGCCTCGGCGCAGGGTCTCGTCGGCATCAAGCCGACCTTCGCCCTGGTGCCCAATACCGGGGTGGTCCCGCTCGCCGGCAGCACGCGCGACGTGGTCGGGCCGATCGCCCGCTGCGTGCGCGACGCGGCGCTGACCCTTGATGCCTTGGCCGGCTACACCGCGGCCGATCCGAAGACCGTGGCCGGGATCGGCCGCCGTCCGAAGGGCGGCTACGCTGCCAAGCTGTCCGAGACGGCCCTGCGGGGCAAACGCCTCGGGCTCTACGGGCCGGGCTGGCGCGACCGGGCCCTCTCCGCGGAGACGATCCAGCTCTACGCCCGGGCCCAGGCCGAGATTGCCGCACGGGGCGCCACCCTGGCGGCCGATCCCTTCGCGGGCAGCGGCTTCGCGGAACTCGGCCAGCCCGTCGCCGGCCTCGATCACTACGACGCCCGGGGCATCGAGAGCGTGCTCTACGACCTCCACCACTATCTGCAACGGCTCGGTCCGCAGGCCGCCTACCGGACCCTCGCCGAATTCGATGCCGCCACGAAGGCGGAAGATCCCCTGGCCCCGGGCGGCGTCCTCGACTGGATGAATCAGGTGCCGGCCTTCGCGGCCTGTCGCGCGGATCCCCTCGCCCCGCCGGATCTCTCGGATTTCCTGGCGGCGCGCGAGCGCTACCTCGACATCTTCACCGCGGTCATGGCGGAGCAGGGTCTCGACGCCCTGGTCTTCCCTCAGACCCGCGACGCGGTGCCGGCCCTGCACGGGTCGGAGACGATCCACGAGACCACCGTGTGCGAGATCAACATCGCCGGGCTGCCGGGCGTGGTCGTGCCGGCCGGCCGCTACGCCTCGGGCTCGCCCTTCTGCCTGATCTTCGTCGGGCCGCTCTGGAGCGAGGCCGACCTCCTCGGGCTCGCCTACGATTACGAGCAGGCGACCCGCCACCGCGCGGCCCCCGACCTCCGAGCTTGAAGGGATAGCGCCCCGCCGCGAAGGCGGCGGGGCTACCCGGCCGGCAGAGCCGGCGTCGGCTCGGCGGGATCCTCCCGGCGCAGCGCGACGCCGCTGGTGCCCTGGGCCAGCATCGCCCGCAGCAGCGCCTCCATCTGCCCGGCGGCCGCCTCGACCGAAAGGCCGCCCTCCCGGATGTTCGAGAGGCAGTTGCGCCGGGAATCGGGCAGCCCCGGCTCCGGGCCGAACGTCACGTAGCAGCCGAGGCTGTCCGAGGCCGACAGGCCCGGCCGCTCCCCGATCAGAACCACGACGCAGCGCGCCCCCAGCCGCGCCCCGATGGGATCGCCGATCGCCACCCGCCCTTGGCTCGCGACGACCACCGGGGCGAGGCTCCAGCCCGCCCGGCGCACCCGCGCCGCGAGCGCCGCGGCGGCAGGGACCGCGTTCAGCGCGACCGCCGTGGCCGAGAGCCCGTCCGCGATCACGATGGCGACGTCGAAGCCCGGCCCGTGACCGTCGAGCACCGTGGCGGATTCCGGATCGAGGCTGCGGCCCCGGTCCGGCCGGCGCAGGTACTCCGTCCGGTCGGACACGGCGGAGCGGACCTCGACCGACTCCAGGCCCTGGGCCCGCAGCGCTGCGCGGATCGCGGCCGCGTCGAGGGGCGTCCAGACCGCCTCGCGGGCGCGGGCATGGTCGAGGCCGAAGGCGAGCGCCGCGCCGGTGGGAAGGCCGGCGCCGTGCGCGCCCAGGGCGATGCGGGCCTGGGTCAGCCCGCGCAGATCGCGCAGCGTCGGGGTGCCCGCGTGGGCCGGCTTGGCCGGCTTCGCCGGGTCGCTCACGCGGCCCGCCCGGGCAGGAGCCGGGAGGCCGCGGCGAGGGCCGGGGGCAACTCACCCGTGGCGCTGGTGAGCCGGCCCTGCGCGTCCGTGATGCGCACGTCCCGCAGCCACGCCTCGAATTCCGGGGCCGGCGGACGGCCCAGGGTCTCGCGGGCGAAGACCGCGTCGTGGTGGGACAGCGACTGGTAGTTCAGCATCACGTCGTCCGCCCCCGGCACGGTGATGACGAAGTTGACGCCGGCCGCGCAGAGCAGGGTCAGGAGCGCGTCCATGTCCTCGCCGTCGGCATCGGCATGGTTGGTGTAGCAGACGTCCACGCCCATCGGCAGGCCGAGCA